>JBKKBS010000136.1:0-4019 GCA_046713815.1 Tepidiformaceae bacterium | reverse complement strand
GTAGATGAGGCGGCAGGCGGAAAAGGTGAGGCAACGATAGGGGCGTCGGCGTGCGAAGAGGTGAATCCGAACCACGCGCTCGCGAAGCCGGCCAGTGCGAGCCCGCTGACTGCAATTTTGAACGCCGTGTGCCGTTCGCGGCTGAATCCGCGGCGGGAATTGTTGTCTCGCATGGTGGTCTCATGGCGCGACGAGGCCCGCGCGTGACGGATTGTGGCACACCCAGTGGCAAGAGCCGGGTAGCTGCGGGCCGACTTGTGGGACCATCACTCTGAAATGTGTTCCCGGGCGTCACCTTTCCGGCGCGGGGCGCCATAGTCTCAATGAATGCACCACTGAGGTGACGGATGGAAGAACACCAGGCACAGACAGCTCGATCGCGGTGGATGGATCGGCCGACCACACGCCGTGCGCTGCTCGCCGGCACCGCGACGATCGCGGCGGCAGGCACGGCCGCTGCGATCGTGGGCGTGGCCACCCGAAGTGATGGTTTCGACGCGGCGCCTACGAGCGGGAGCCCCGGTGACCAGGCCGGCGGCGGCGTGTCCGCGCCCGCGCCGGACCTCGATCGGCCGATTGAAGACCCGAAGCGCCGCGCCGCACACTTGCTCCGCCGTGCCGGGTTCGGCGGCACCCGGGCCCAAATCGACGAGTTCGCGACACTTTCGCGTGAGGACGCCGCGGACCGGCTGCTCAATTTCGCCGCCGTAGACAATTCCGCGCTCGACGCACGGGTCGCCGTCCAGAACTTCAACCTGACAACTCCGGGGCGCGTCGAGGGCAAGGGCCCATTGCTACAGGACATGCAGCGCTGGTGGCTGACACGCATGGCGTACACCGCCCGCCCCCTGGAGGAGCGCATGACGCTCATCTGGCACGGCTTGCTCACGTCGCAGACCAGCAAAATCGGGGGTCAGCGCGCGAAGCTCATGGTGCGCCAGAACGAGCTTTTCCGGACGCACGCCCTTCCTCGTTATGACGACTTGCTTCACGCCATTGGCAAGGACCCGGCGATGCTCATCTACCTCGACACGGTCGAAAGCACGAACGCGCATCCGAACGAGAACTACGCGCGCGAGCTGATGGAGCTCTATAGCATGGGCGTCGGCAATTACACGGAGGACGACGTGCGCGAGAGCGCGCGCGCCTTCACGGGCTGGCGCCTGAACGCACCCATCCGGCAGCCTATCCCGGAGGGTCTCAGCGAGCAGGAACGCCAGCAGTTCCAGAACAACCTCTACGCCGAATACGTGCCGGAGTTCATGGTCCAGCGTCGATTGCAGGACACGGGGACGAAGACGTTCCTCGGGCGCACCGGCAACTTTGACGGCGACGACATCGTCGACATCATCATGGAACAGCCGGCCACCGGCCGGTATATGGCGCGGCGGCTGTTCACCGAGTTCGCGAACTACAACCCCAGCGATGAAACCGTGGGGAAGCTCACGGCAATTTGGGATGGCAGCGGTCACCAGGTCAAGGACGTGGTCCGCGCGATCCTCATGAGCGACGAGTTCTACTCGGAGCGGTCGTACCGGGCGATCGTGCGCAGCCCCGTCGAGCTCGTGGTGAATATGGTGCGGGCGCTCGAAATCGAGACCGACTTCAAGAGCGCGATGGGCGTTGTACGAGGGATGGATCAGATTCTGTTCGAGCCGCCGAGCGTGGCGGGCTGGCCGGGTGGCGCGGTCTGGCTCTCATCCAGCACGTTCTTTGGCCGGATCAACTTCCTCGACCAGTTCCTGCTCCAACGTGGGCGGCCCGTCGCGATCCCGGCGCTCGCCGCGGCTCCCACCGCGAACGATGCGGTGGACCGGGCCGTCGCGGTGTTGGTTGACGACAACCTTGCCGAAGCCTCGCGGCAATCGCTCTACGCCTATGCCAGTACCATCACCAACGCCCAGGAGCGCGCGGCGGCGATTGCCTACCTCGTGCTCGCCAGTCCCGAGTACCAACTCGTCTAAGGAGAATGGCCATGCTCTCGCGCAGGGATTTCGTGAAGGGCGGCGTCGCCCTCGTCAGTATCGGCACCACCGCGGGCTCGCTCCTCAAGGGCACGGTCGCCTTCGCCGCCCAAAACCCACGGGATGTGCTCGCGGCCAACAACGGCAAGATCCTCGTGCTCGTCCAGCTCGCGGGCGGCAACGATGGGCTCAACACGGTCGTGCCGATGGGGGACGCCACGTACAAGTCGGTGCGCAAGCAGTTGGCCATCCCGGACGAGCAACTGTTGCCCCTGTCGGACGGCCTCGGCCTGAACCCCAACCTGACGGGGTTGAAGGGCCTCTGGGACAACGGCAAACTTGCGGTGGTGCGCGGCGTCGGATACCCGAACCAGAACTACAGCCACTTCAAGTCGATGGCCATCTGGGAGGCGGGCGATCCCGACCTCAAGTTGAGCGACGGCTGGCTGGGCCGCACGCTCGAACAGCTCGAAAGCTCCTCTCACGACCCGTTCCTCGGCTTCAACATCGGCACATCCACGCCGCCAGAGCTACGGACCGACGCTGTCGCGGTGCCGTCCATCCGGGACGTTGCGGATTACGACTTTAAGGTCGCGGGAACGCCCACCGGCGGCACGGATCCTCGATCCGCCACGCTCATGAAGCTGTACGAGCAGTACCCGGCGAACTCGCCCTATGGCGTGCTCCTTGAAACCACTGTCGAGTCCGCGATCAGCAGCTCCAGGCAGATCAAGGAAGCGGCGAAGACCTATAAGCCGGCGGTCACGTATCCAGACACGAACTTCGCCCAGTGGCTGATGCTCCTCAGCGAGGCAATCACCGGAAACCTGGGGATGCGCGTCGGGCACATCTCGCTCGGCGGCTTCGACACCCACTCAACCCAGACGGACGACCACGCGCGCCTGATGACGGAACTCGACCAGGGCCTCACCGCCTTCTACCAGGACCTCGCCGCCCACGGTAAGGCCGACGACGTGCTCGTACTCACCTGGAGCGAGTTCGGGCGCCGCGTCGAGTCGAACGCCAACGACGGCACCGACCACGGATCGGCGAGCGTCCTCTTCGCGCTCGGCAACGGCGTCCAACGCGGCCTCTACGGCGACCAGCCGAGCCTCACGCAGCTCGTCGACAAGGGAAACCTCTCGTTCACGACCGACTTCCGCAGCGTGTACGCGACGGTCATCGAGCGCTGGCTGGGCGTCTCATCGCAGCCCCTGCTGGGGAAGCAATGGGAGCTCCTCAACTTCTTGAAGGCGGCCTGAGCGCGGCGCGGGTAGGGGAGCCAGCCGGAGGTCGAACCAGAATTTTAGTGCGAGTAGCGGGAAAGAAGGCGGTCGTAATCCGCGTGAGGGCCGATCCAGAACCAGAGGATCCGGTTGCCATCTACGGCGCCCAATACCCGATATCGGCGCCCGACGCGCGCCGAATAAATGCGATCCCGGGCATCTACGAGCTTAAACTCAAGCCCGCGCTGTGCCGGGTCCGCCTGAAATTGGAGATAGGCCTGATAGGCGTCTGCCCGAACCTCGCGCGGTAACCGGGCAAGACGCTCGCGAAACTCCCGCGTGCGGCTAGAGATCAAAGTCTGCTTCGGTCAACGGCTCGGTAAGCCCGGCCCTCTGCTCGGCACGCGCCGCCGCCGCCAGTTGCCGGAGGACGTCCGGACGGCTCGCCATGAGGGCATCAAAGCGTGCTTCCAAGTCCTCGTTCAGCGCAGCCGCGATTGCGTCTTGCTCCTCTTCTGGAAGTTCCTGGATCCGTTCGAAGACTTCGTGGAGCAACTGTGTCACATCCGTATGTTACCACTTCAGTCCTCGCCGGAGCAGCCGCGGGGGATCACGATCAGCTCGCATGACCCGCGTAGAATCGCGACGTGGACCTGAAAGCGCTCATCCGCGACGTACCAGACTTCCCCACCCCGGGCATCCTCTTTCGTGACATCACGCCGCTGCTCGGGAACGCCGGGGCGTTCCGCTACGTGCTCGACCGGCTGGCCGAACAGGTCCAGGCGGCGCGCGCGGACGCAATCGTTGGGATCGAGTCGCGGGGATTCAT
>JBKKBS010000135.1:0-3051 GCA_046713815.1 Tepidiformaceae bacterium | reverse complement strand
CTATTTGGACGCGGCCCAGATGGTCGAGGTGGCCCGTGATCTCGAGTGCGATGCTGTGCACCCTGGCTACGGGTTTCTCAGCGAGAGCGCGGAGTTCGCGCGACGCTGCCGGGAGGCGGGACTCATCTTTGTCGGGCCTACCCCGGAGACCCTTGAGGCCCTGGGCGACAAGGTACGTGCGCGGTCTGTCGCCTTGGAGTGCGGCGTTCCAGTGCTCAAGGGGAGCGACGGGCCTGTGAGCCTGGAGCAGGCGCGAGACTTCTTCGCCTCTCTGGGCGCGCGGCCGTCAATGGTAATCAAAGCCGTGTCCGGGGGCGGCGGGCGCGGCATACGCGTGGTAGCCAGCGCCGAAGAGATTGAGTCGGCTTACCACCGGTGCCGCTCGGAGGCAGAGCGTGCGTTCGGCGATGGGTCGCTCTACGTAGAGGAGCGCATGCCGAAGGCGCGCCACATCGAAGTGCAGGTGGTCGGCGACGGCAGTGGTGGGGTCAGCCATCTCTGGGAACGCGACTGCTCAATCCAGCGCCGGCACCAGAAGGTCGTGGAGATTGCGCCCTCCCCGGCCCTGTCACCGGGGATGCGCGAGCGCGTCACCGGCGACGCCGTCCGCATGGCCTCGGCCCTGAACTACTCAGGCCTCGGCACGTTCGAGTTCCTGGTCGATGCCGCACGCGCGGGCACAGCCGACGCTCCCTATGCGTTCATCGAAGCCAACCCCCGGCTGCAGGTGGAGCACACCGTGACGGAGGAAGTCCTGGGTGTGGACCTGGTCCGCGCCCAGTTGCGGATCGCGGCCGGCGAGACCCTGGGCGAGGTCGGCCTCGGACAAGGCAACCTGCCGCCCGCTCGCGGCTTCGCGATCCAACTCCGGGTGAACGCCGAACAACACATGGAGGACGGCGCTGTCCACCCGTCGAGCGGCACCCTCGCGGTCTTCGAGCCACCCTCGGGCCCGGGGGTGCGCGTCGACACGCACGGCTACGCAGGATACGCCATGGGGGCCAGCTTCGACTCGCTCCTCGCCAAAGTCATCATCCATCACCCCTCGCCCTCGTTCGCCGACGCGGTGGCGCGCACGGCGCGGGCGCTCGCTGAGTTCCGAGTGGACGGGCTTGCCACCAACATCTCGTTCTTGCGCAACGTCATCGAACACCCCGCCTTCATCGGTGGCGGCATCTACACGCTCTTCGTGGACGACCACGTCGCTGAGCTCGCGAGGCCGCGAGAGGATGCGCAGGAGGTGGCCATCTCGGGGCACACCGCCGGCGCCCGGCTTACGACGACCGATCCGCTGGCGGTTCTGACCTACGGGAAGAGCAGCCGGGTGCCCGTGCCCCCGCCGGCTTTGACGGAACCGCAGGTGCCGGGATCGCTCTACTCCCCGATGCAGGGCACCGTGGTCTCCATCGACGTGGCCCTCGACGGCGTCGTCCGCAAGGGCCAGGAGATTGCCGTATTGAACGCTATGAAGATGGAGCACGTCCTGAACGCGCCCGTCGCCGGGACGGTGCGGCGCATCCTTGTGCAGATTGGCGACACGGTCATCGCCAATCAGCTCCTCGTCTCCATCCAGGAAAGCGAAGTCGATGGCGACGCCGGGATAGAAGAAGAGAGTATCGATTTCGACTACATCCGGCCGGACCTCGCTGACGTGAAGCAGCGCCACTTCTATACGCTCGACGAGGCGCGCCCCAGCGCGGTCGAACGGCGGCGACAGACGGGCCACCGGACCGCCCGCAAGAACATCGCCGACCTCTGCGACCCCGGGACGTTCATGGAGTACGGCCCCCTCGTGCTGGCCGCCCAGCGGGCGCGACGCTCGGTTGAGGAGCTGATCGAGAAGAGTCCGGCCGACGGCATGATCCTGGGCATCGGACGGATCAACGGCGACCTGTTCCCGGACCCCGCCTCGCGCTGCGCCGTCATGTCCTACGACTACACGGTCTTCGCCGGAACCCAGGGCGGGCAGAACCATCGCAAGACCGACCGGATGATCGACGTCATCGAACAGGGGCGGCTGCCCACGGTCCTCTTTGCGGAGGGCGGTGGCGGGCGCCCGGGCGATACGGACGGCTACGGCGGCGGGGGCGGCACGCGCACCTTCGCTCGCTTCGCCCAACTGAGCGCGCTCGTACCCCTCGTAGGGATTACGACGGGCCGCTGCTTTGCCGGCAATGCCTCGCTCCTCGGCTGTTGCGACGTCATCATCGCGACCCAGGGCTCGAACATCGGCATGGGCGGGCCGGCAATGATCGAGGGGGGCGGGCTCGGGATCTTCGCCCCTGAGGAGATCGGCCCCTTGGATGTGCAGGTCCCGAACGGGGTCGTCGACATCACGGTGGCCGATGAAGCGGAGGCCGTGCGCGTGGCGAGGAAGTACCTCTCTTACTTCCAGGGGGCCATCGGGCGGTGGGAAGCGCACGACCAGCGCCGGATGCGGCACACCATCCCCGAGAACCGGCTGCGCGTGTACGACGTCCGGGCGGTCATCGAGACCCTTGCGGACATCGACTCGGTGCTTGAAATTCGGGAGGGGTTCGGGCTCGGGATGGTCACGTCGCTGATCCGCGTCGAAGGACGTCCGGTCGGGGTGGTGGCCAACAACCCGATGCACCTCGGGGGCGCCATTGACGCGGATGGCTCGGACAAGGCGGCGCGCTTCATGCAGCTCTGCGACGCCTTCGACATCCCCATCCTGTTCCTGTGCGACACACCCGGGATTATGGTGGGGCCGGAGATCGAGAAGACAGCGCTCGTGCGCCATTCGAGCCGTATGTTCCTCATCGGCGCGAATCTCAGCGTGCCCATGATGACGATCATCCTGCGAAAGGCCTATGGGCTGGGGGCGATTGCCATGGCCGGTGGCTCTTACAAAGTCCCCTACTTTTCGGTGGCCTGGCCGACCGGTGAGTTTGGCGGCATGGGCCTCGAGGGGTCGGTGAAGCTGGGCTACCGCAACGAGCTCGCGGCCATCGAAGACCCGGAGGAGCGCAAGGCCCTCTACGAGAAGATGGTGGCGCGCGCCTATGAGCGCGGGAAGGCGCTGAACGA
>JBKKBS010000134.1:0-9306 GCA_046713815.1 Tepidiformaceae bacterium | reverse complement strand
GAGCCGCCGAGCGGTAACCCCTGGAGGTTGCAATGCTGGTGAGCCGCGAAGGACTCGAACCTTCAACCTAGTGATTAAGAGTCACTTGCTCTGCCAATTGAGCTAGCGGCCCCCTCCGAGGGTCGCGCGGGAGTATATCACGCTGTACTCGCCCGGCAACAACCCATTTCGCGCGCCAGGCTCACTCTACGTTAGTGAGCCTCGCAGCCCAAGCCCCCGTAAAACGCCCCGTCGCACGGCTTGCTCGCACTCGAGCGCGTCCCCCGTTCGCCACCTCCGCTCTGAAGTGTAACCGTATTTTTGCCGTCGCTTTACACAATTCGCCTGTTTCTAAGGAGCGCGAAGCATGAAGTCTCCAGAGAAGGCCAGCTCTCCTAAATATTGGCCAGTGGTGGTGGATGTTTCTATTCAACCGCATTGGCCGGCGCGTCGTCGCGACCGGCTTCGCAGCCCTGACTCTCGCGGCCGCGCTCTTCGCGGCCATCGGTCACCAATCCTCCGCCAGTGCACTCACGAACTGCACCGTCTCCGACATGACGGTGGACGCGGAGGAAGCTCGCTTCCTCACGCTCATCAATACCTACCGGGCGCAGAACGGCCTCGGCGCGCTCGCAATGTCAACCAACCTCAACCGGGCCGCGACCTGGCTGGCTGTTGACCTCGCGACCAAGAACTACTTCTCCCACACCGACTCGCTCGGCCGCTCGCCCTCGACACGCGCCCAGAATTGTGACTACCCCGGCGGCGCGGGCGAAAACATCGCCGCCGGGACCGTGAGAGACACGGCCCAGGAAGCCTTCGACGCTTGGAAGGCCTCGGCTGGCCACAACGCGAACATGCTCAATAGCAGCTACAAGATGATTGGCATCTCGCGCTATTTCGGCTCGGGGAGCCAGTACGGTTGGTACTGGGTGACCGACTTCGGCCTCGTTGTGGATGGCACGAGCGGTGGGGGCGGCACGGCCAGCACGCCAACGGCCACGCCAACCGGCACATCCACCTCAACGCCTACGCCCACGCCACCAACGGCCACGACGGTTGCCGCCGCGATCAGCTCGCCGGCCGCGGGCAGCACGCTCCCGGGAGCAACCGGTACCTTCGTTTGGAACGCCGCCGGAGGCGCGCTTGAGTACTTCATCTACGTGGGCACGTCCCTCGGCGCCAACAACATCACCGGGCGTTCAACCGCCTTGGTCACAAGCACCGCCGTGACGAGCCTCCCGACCAATGGCAGCACCGTCTACGTCCGGCTCTGGACTCGATTCTCGACTGGTTGGCAGTATCGGGACTCAACGTACAAAGCGGCGGCCGCGGCAGTCGCCACGCCCACGCCAGCCACTTCCGCGAAGGCCGCCATCTCCAGCCCCGCGCCGGGGTCAACGTTGCCCGGAACGTCCGCGACGTTCAATTGGACCGCCGGCACAGGGGCGCTGGAATACTTCTTCTATGCGGGCACCACGGTGGGGAGCAACAACATCGTTGGGCGCTCCACGGGCACCTCGCGGAGCCTCGCCGTCGCGAACCTTCCACGCGGCGGAGTCACGGTATACGTGCGCCTCTGGACGCGATTCGCCACGGGCTGGCAATACACAGACTACACCTTCCGCGCGGCGCCGTAACAGTGATTCAGGAAGCAGCAGCCGCGCGGATAGCGGTGATAAGCGCATCGGGCTCCTCCTGCTTCCCAACGAGCGAGCACGCCCCCGCGTTCCTGGCAAGGTTACGCATCTCCGGGTGGTCGTGCAGCGTCAGGATTACGACTGACGTGGGAGGATAGCATTGCTTGAGAGCGGTCGTCGCCTCGATCCCGTTGATGCCGGGCATGGCGATATCCATGAGTACCACGCGCGGGTGGATGGCTTCTACCTGGCGGACAGCCGTGGCCCCGTCGTCTGCCTCTCCCACGATTTCGATATCGGGTTCCAGCGCCAGGCGCATCTTCAAACCCTGGCGGACGGCGGGTTCGTCGTCCACGAGCAACAGTGTGATCATTACAACCTCTGCTACAGTTGTACCTTACGACCGTTGGGCCAGTATCCAGCAGACGGCCACGCTTGCGGCAGCTTTTGGCGGACTGGCCCCATCCGCCGAACGACGGAGGGTGCGCATGGTAATTCGCATCGTCATCGCTGACGACCACAGCGTGGTCCGCCAGGGACTGCGGATGTTCCTCGCACTGGACGAAGAGCTGGAGGTGGTTGGCGAGGCGCAAAACGGCGCCGAGGCACTGGAGCTCGCGCGCCAGCTCCTGCCGGATGTTGTGCTCATGGACCTGCTCATGCCTGTGATGGACGGGATCACGGCGATTGGCGCCATCCGCCGCGAACTCCCCGACGTGGAAGTGATCGCGCTCACGAGCGTGCTCGAGGATGCATCGGTGGTCGGCGCGGTGAAGGCTGGAGCGATCGGATACCTGCTCAAGGACACCCAGGCCGACGAGCTGCGGCGAGCGATCAAGGCGGCCGCCCAAGGCCAGGTGCAGCTAGCCCCCCAGGCGGCCGCGCGCCTTCTGCGCGAGGTGCGCATGCCCGAGAGCCCGGAAGCACTCACGGAACGCGAGACCGACGTCCTCCGACTGCTCGCCCTGGGTCGCGCCAATAAAGAGATCGCGCGCGAGTTGGAAATTGGCGAGAAGACCGTGAAAACGCACGTCAGCAACATTCTCGGCAAGCTGGGGGTGCAGAGCCGGACGCAGGCCGCACTGATTGCGGTCCGCCAGGGCCTCGTGCCCGCCGACGCGCTCGCGGAGATATGAGGACCGACAAGAAACCGACGCGCAAGCACGAACGGGGCGTCAGCCTCGCCGGCATCGCGCCGTTCTTCGAGGCTTCTCTCGACGGAATCGTGCTGGTCGATAAGGAGCGGCGGTACGTCTATGTGAACCCGGCGGCCGAGACGCTCCTGGGGGACACGGCTGACAACCTCCTCGGCAGGGACTTCATCGAGGCGACGTTCCCGGAACGCATGCACGGGGCCATGATCGCGCACTTTACGAGCACCCTGCAGGGTACGCCGGGGCTCTGGGAAACCACCATCGTACGGCCCGACGGGACCGAGCGGGAGGTCCAGTTTTCCAATCTCGAGTTCGAACTCGATGGCGAGAACATCATCGCGGCCATCATTCGCGACCTGACGGACGAACGCTGGCGGACGCGCGAGGCCGCCGCCGCCGCACGTGTCGCGTCGAGCTTCACTGTCGATCGGCCAATCGACGACGCACTCGCGGACCTCTGCAAGATCATCATGGAGTACAGTTCAGCGCTCGCCTGCTCTGCCATGCTGCCGATGCGCAACGGCCCACTAACCACGGTCGGCGATGCCGGACATGTCCCGGGGTACCAGCAGGCGATGGCCGAGGCCTGGGAGAGCGGGCCGCCGGAGTTCACGAAATCGTTCATGCGGAGCATGGCGCCGGCGATGATCGAGAACGCGCGCACGCGCCTGCTGGGCGAGCCGCAGTACGCCGTTGCTCACGACGTGCTGGAGGCGAGCCGCTGGGAGCACATGCTCGTCGTGCCGATGATCTACGCGGGCCGCGCCGTCGGCGGCCTCACCGTATGCTACGCGGAGCACGCGAAGCCATCCGCACGGGAGGTGCAACTCATCGCGGCAATCGCGGCGCAGTCCGCCGTGGCGGTCGAAAACACGCGACTGCTCGCGCGCGCCGCGGAGCGCACCGAGCAGCTCACGGCGATGATGAACGCCTCCGCGGCCGTCGCCTCGACGGTCGACGTCGACACTGTGATCGGCTCGGTGCTCGACCAGGTTGGGGCGATCGTCGATTACTCGGCGACATCCATGCTGCTGCTCGAAGGCGAGGAGCTCATCCTGGTCGACTCTCGCGTTGGCAGGGACACTCCGCGCTACGACGAGCAGCCGAGATTCCCCGCCGCCCAGGATTCGGGGCTCTGGTCGGCGTTCGTGCGCGGAGAGGTCGTCCGCATCGCCGACGTTGACGGCGAGACGCAATATGCGCGGGAACTGCGGCGTGCGCTGGGAGGGAGGCCCGGCTTCCGCCATTTGCGGTCCTGGCTGGCCATCCCGCTCCGCGCCCACGGGCGCTTGCTCGGAGCCCTCACCGTCAGCCGCAATACGCCCGCGTTCTTCACGGAAGAACACGAACGGCTGCTGCTTGGCCTCGCAAACCACGCCGCCAACGGCATTGAGCGTGCGCGGCTCTTTGAGGAGCGTGAGCGCGCCGCGGCGGAAACGGCCGCACTCGTGCGCATCGCATCGGCCATGACGTTCGATCAATCGCCTGAGGAGGTGCTCAACCTGCTGGCAGAGAACGTCGTGACGGCGACGGGCGCCGTCTCTTGCGCGGTGATTCTCATCGACCCCTCGGGCGCGCGCGTGGAGCTGGCGGGCACGCACAACCTGGAGGACGGTTATGTGCGGGCGATCGAGAGCATTTGGCAGTCTGGCGCGGATGCACCGTCGATCGTCGCCTTTCGCACGAGCGAGGTGCAGATTGTGCACGACATCGCGAACCAGATGCTTAAACATGACATTTTCGAATCGTTCCACGATTTCGTGCGGACATTCCCGTGGAACATGCTCGTCGCACTGCCCCTTGTCTACCACGGGCGGGCGCAGGGCGTGATGAACGTGTACTACTCGGATTCCGACCGGGTCGTGGGTGATCGAGAGCTGTCCTACCTCAACGCATTGGCGGACCAGGCGTCCGTGGTCGGTGCGAACCTGCGCCTCTTCGCGGAGGGCGAACGGCGGCGGCGGCGGGCGGAAGCGCTCGCGCGCGTGGCCTCCGCAATGACATTCGAAGAGTCGCCCAAAGCCGTGCTGGACCTGCTCGCCGAGAACGTGCTGGCGGTCACGGGCGCATCCTCGGCAGGAATCATTATCGTTGACAACGAGGCCAACAGCATCACCGAAGTGGGCGCCGCCAACCTGCCCGAGGGCTATATGGCGACCATCGAAGCGATGTGGAAACAGGGCGCGCAGATCACCGGCTTTGAAGCGGCACGGACGGGCCAGGTGGTTGTCGCGCGTGACCTGCCCAACCTTTCGAAGGACCTCTCCTATCTCGACCCATACCGCGAGTTCACCGACTCGCACTGGGACACGCTCGTCGCCGTGCCGCTCACCTACCGTGGCGAATCGATGGGCACCCTGAACGTTTGTTATCCAAAGGAGACGCCGCCGGACGACGAGCACATGGCCGTCCTGCGGGCGCTGGCGGACCAGGCGGCGATCACGGCCGCGAACCTGCGCCTCTTCACGGAGAGCGAGCGCCGCCGCCGCCGGGCCGAGACGCTGGTGCAGGTCGCCCTTGCCTTGACCGGACGGGCATCAATCGAGAACACACTGGAAGAGCTGAGCCGCGTGGTGGTGGCCAACACGAGCGCCGTCGCGGCCTCGGTGACGTTGCATGACGATTTACGCGGGAGTTTCTCCTACGCCGGCGGCCACGGCATGCCCGAGGGCTTCGAACAGGTTGCACGCGAAGCCTGGAGCCATGGCCACCACACGCTCATGACGCGCGCGTTGGAGACGCTCCAGCCACGGGTGACGAAGCGGGGGAAGACTCGCATCCTGGAAGATCCGGACTATGCCGACGCATGGGGCCTCGTGCGGGACGAGCCGTGGGAGCCAATCGCGATCATTCCCATGGTCCACCGCGGCCGGCCGGTTGGTTTGCTGGCGACCTACCACCTCCCGGGAGAGGCGCCGGCCGAGGACGACATCGCGCTCCTTCTCGCCGTCGCCGGCCAGGCGGCAGTGGCTGTGGAAAACAGGCGTCTGTTCAGCGAGACGGAACGGCGCCTTCGCCAGGTGGAAGCGGCCTCGACGATCGCCTCCAACATCGCCTTCAATCAGCCCCTCGACGAGATGATGATGACGATCGCCCTGAGCGTCGTCGAATCGACCGGGGCGATTGCCTGCTCCGTGACGCGCGTGGATGAGTCAGCGCGGACGCCACTGCGGATCATGGCAATGGCCGGGCTCCCCGACGGGTATCAAGAGGCGCTCCAACATGCCTACGACGAGGGCGCGCCCTCCGTGATCGTGAATGCCTACAGGGAACGCGAGGCGATGATCATCCACAACTCGCGAGGAGTCACCCTCGCCGATCCGCGCTTCGCGGACGCCGCCGCCCTGGTCGAGCGGGAACCGTGGAACTGCGTCGCCGTCATACCTATCATCTACCGCGAAGAGGCCCTCGCCGTGCTCGTGGGGTACTACCCGGCACGCGAAGAGCCGACCACCGAGGAAGTCACCTACCTCACCGCCATCGCCGACCAGGCCGCGATCGCGATCAAGAACGCGTCGCTAATCGAAGACGCGCAGGCGAGCGCGGCGGTGGCCGAGCGGCAACGGCTGGCGCGCGAACTGCACGATTCGGTCTCCCAGGCGCTCTACGGCATCGCGCTCGGCGCACGCACTGCCCGCACCTTGCTGGACCGGGACCCGGTGAAGGCTATCGAGCCCGTTGAATATGTCCTGCAGCTTGCCCAGGCGGGCCTCGCCGAGATGCGCGCCCTGATCTTCCAGCTCCGGCCCGAATCGCTTGCCCAGGAGGGGCTTGTGGCCGCGCTCGAAAAAGAAGTGAGCGCGACCAGCGCCCGCTACGGCCTGATCGTGGAAGCGGACCTGGGCGAGGAGCCGCTCGTGCCCCTCGACATCAAGGAGGCCGCCTACCGCATCGGCCAGGAGGCCATGCACAACACGGTCAAGCACGCCAAGGCGGAGCGCGTGTGGGTCACCCTCGGGTTTGAAGATGGCACGTTGCGCCTCGATGTCCGCGACGATGGCAAGGGCTTCGACCCCACTGGCGAATTCCCGGGCCACCTCGGGTTGAAGTCGATGCGCGAACGCGCGGCGCGTGTGCATGGCACGCTCGACTTCGAGAGCGCGCCGGGGCAGGGCGTACACATCAGCCTGGGCATCCCCGTATCGCCGGGGGCCGAGGCGCACATGCCCGTTTCAATGCGTCCCGTCGAATAGTCGCGCGTTCCCCGTTCGGCCTACAGAATGTCGCCATCCCGCGCTCCCGGAGTAGAGCGATGTCCACCGGACCTGTCACGCCCGCCACCCGCTACGAGCCCGTGCCCTTCTGGGCGAGGATCCCACACGGCCTCTGGCTGCAGGAAGCGACGGCCGTTGCAGTTGATTCGACCGATCGCGTCTATGTCTTCAGCCGCGGGAACATGCCCGTGCTCGTGTTCGACTCCGACGGAAACGTCGTGGACATGTGGGGCAACGAGACCCCCTCGTCGGGCACGGAGCTGATCGAGGACCCGTACGGCACCAAGCTGCAAACGTGGCCAGGCAACCGCTGGCTGCGCGCCCACTCCATCCGCACCGACCACGATGACAACCTCTGGCTGGTCGACGTACTTGGGCACACGATCACGAAGACCGACCGGAGCGGGCAAGAGCTGTTGCGCCTCGGAGACGGCACGGCGGCGGCGGCGCAGAGCGGCAACCCCTTCAACCGCCCGACGGACGTGACGATCAACCCCGCGAACGGTGACATCTACGTCTCCGATGGCTATCGGAACTCTCGTGTGCATCGCTTCGACGCGGGTGGCCGCCACATCCAGTCGTGGGGCGAACCGGGCTCCGATGACGGCCAATTCAGTCTCCCGCACAACATCGCGATGTTCGGCGACGATGCGGTCATCGTGGCGGACCGCGAGAACCACCGCGTGCAGGTGTTCTCGCTTGACGGCGAGTACCGCACGCAGTGGCACGTACATCATGCCGTCGCCGTCGCTGGCGGACGCGGAGCGGACACCAGCATCTACGTCGCCGAGCAGGGGCCGCCCGCAGTCCAATTCGGCGTGCCCAACCTCGGGCACCGCGTGTCGATTTACAACCGCGCGGGCGAATTGCAGACGCGCATCGGCGCACCGCTCCCCGGCGAGGCGCCCGACCAGTTCCTCTGGCCGCACAGCATCGCCGTCGACTCGCACGGCGACATTTACGTCGCCGAGGTGTCGTACGTGGAGGTGGGCAGCCGCCTCAACCCACCGCGCGAGATGGTGAGCCTGCGCAAGTGGCGGCGGGTGGAGGGATAGCGTCGTGCTCGAACGTTTCAAGGTGCCGGCAGACATCGCCGTCCGTGTGCCCGTCGATGACATGCGCCACACGGTGGAGGACATGTTCCAGGCGCTTGGCATGCCTGAAGCAGACGCCAGCCAGGCGGCGGACGTGCTCCTCTACGCCGACATCCGCGGCTGCGAGTCGCACGGCGTGAGCAACATGATGCGCGTCTACGTGCGCGACCTGCAGTCGGGCGACATCAACCCCACGCCCGAGTGGCGGATAGTGCGCGACTCACGCGCCGCCGTGAACATCGACAGCGACCGCGGCCTGGGACTCGTCGTTGGCCCTGCGGCGATGCGCGAGGCGATCGAACGGGCGAAGGCGCACGGCATCGGCGTTGTGACGGTGATGAACGGGCGGCACTACGGCGCGGCCGCATACCACGCGCACATGGCCGTGCCCCACGACATGATCGGCATCTCCATGACCGCCGGCGGCGTGCAGGTCGCGCCGACATGGGGGTCGGAGCCGATTGTGGGGCTCAATCCCATCGGCGTCGCCGTTCCCGCCGGGGATCAGCCGCCGTTCGTCTTCGATGCCTCCATGAGCTCCGTCGCGGGTAACAAGATCCGCCTGGCCCAGCGCCTCGGCGTGCCCGTGCTGCCCGGGTGGATCGGCGAAGCCGACGGTACGCCGATCATGGAGGAGCTGGCGATCCCGGAGGAGTACGTCATGCTGCCCGCCGGCGGCACGCGCGAGATCGGGTCGCACAAGGGTTACGGGCTGGCAGTCGTGGTCGAGGTGCTCACGAGTCTGCTCGCGGGCGGGCATTGCGGCCCCCTCCGCCGCGCCGGCATCGCCCACTACTTCCAGGCGATCGACATCGACGCGTTCACGGACATCGCGGGCTTCAAGCGCGACTTCGACGAATACCTGGACATGCTCCGCAACAGCACGCCCGCCCCCGGCCACGAGCGCGTCGTCTACGCGGGCCTGCAGGCGCACGAAGAAGAGGCCGAGCGCCGCGCCAACGGCATCCCCTATCACCCGGAAGTGCTGGAATGGTTCCGGGGAACCTGCCACGAATTGGGCGTGCGGGACCGGTTGTAGCGTTGAAGCGATAGCAGGGGCCTTGAGCAGCGCCTACTCTGGCTCCGGACATCGGTGCCTGGCATCGGTGTCTTCTGAGATAGGGGCAGGGGTTGTGGTGACCCCTGCCCCACTGGTTTGCGGTCATTCGCCGCGCGCTGCCCGTCTAACGCCGCTCTTAGCGTAACCCTTCCGATAGGTCTTTCC
>JBKKBS010000133.1:0-7304 GCA_046713815.1 Tepidiformaceae bacterium | reverse complement strand
GGCACGGTCCATCCCATCCTCGAACTCGCCGGCTGCACGCCAAATCAACCTCACGGTTATCTCGTCCATATCCAGGCCCGCGCCGCCCTGCGTGTCGCCACGAACGGCGATTGCCTGAACGTGCGGAAGGAGCCGTCGGTGTCGTCCGAGAGCATTGGCTGCTTCGCGGACGGGGTACTGCTGGGCGTACGTGGCGATGGTCCGCCGCCGGTGGTCCCCGGTTGGCGCGCGGTCATGACGCCGGCGCTGGAGCCGGGGTGGGCGGCGGAAGAGTTCCTGCGGCGCTGACGGACGCGCGTAAAGGGCCGCGACTACGACGAGCGAAGGCGATTAGCACTCATTGACAGGGAGTGCTAATATGAGCGTCCAATCCAAAACATCCAGAGGTATTTCCTTCATGGCAAAGCAGTTGCTCTTCGACGAAGACGCTCGTCACGCACTCAAGCGGGGCATCGACTCTCTCGCCGACGCCGTCAAAATCACCCTCGGCCCCAAGGGCCGCAACGTCGTCCTCGATAAGAAGTTCGGCGCCCCCACGATCACCAACGACGGCGTAACGATCGCCAAGGACATCGAGCTCGAAGACCCCTTCGAGAACATCGGCGCCCAGCTCGCCAAGGAGATCGCCTCCAAGACGAACGACATTGCCGGCGACGGCACCACCACCGCCACCGTGCTCGGCCAGGCGATCGTGCAGGAGGGCCTCAAGAACGTGGCCGCTGGCGCGAACCCCATGGGCCTGAAGCGCGGCCTCGAAGCCGGCGCCGCCGCCCTCGTGGAAGCGATCAAGAAGAACAGCATCAAGGTCACCGAGCGCTCGCAGATGGCGCAGGTCGCCTCGATTTCCGCCAACAACGACCCTTCCATCGGCAACCTCATCGGTGAGTGCATGGAGAAGGTCGGCAAGGACGGCGTGATCACCGTCGAAGAGTCCAAGAGCATCGCCACGGAGATCGAGTATGTCGACGGCATGGCCTTCGACCGCGGCTACATCAGCCCTTACTTCGTCACCAACCCAGACCGCATGGAAGCGGTGATCGAGGACCCCTACATCCTTATCACCGACAAGAAGCTCAGCTCCGTGCAGGAACTCCTGCCCATGCTCGAGAAGATCCTTTCGCAGACGAAGAACCTCGTGCTGATCGTCGGCGATTGCGAAGGCGAAGCCCTCGCCACCCTCGCCGTGAACAAGCTGCGCGGCACGATTAACGTGCTCGCCGTGAAGGCCCCCGGCTTCGGCGACCGCCAAAAGGACAACCTCGGCGACGTGGCCGTCCTCACCGGCGCCGCCGTCATCTCCGACGAAATCGGCCGCTCGCTAGAGAGCGTCGAGATCGCCGACCTCGGTCGCGCCCGCCGCGTCGTCTCGACCAAGGAAGAGACGACGATCATCGAGGGCAAGGGCCGCAAGAAGGACGTCGACGCCCGCATCTCCCAGGTGCGCGCCATGCTTGAGGACTCCAAGAGCGATTGGGACAAGGAAAAGGCCCAGGAGCGCCTCGGCAAGCTCGCTGGCTCTGTAGCCGTGATCAAGGTCGGCGCTGCCACCGAGGTCGAGCTCAAGGAGAAGAAGCACCGTGTGGAGGACGCTCTCAGCGCCACCCGCGCAGCCGTCGAAGAGGGCATCGTCCCCGGCGGCGGTGTCGCTCTCCTCAACGCCCTCCCCGCGCTCGACAAGCTCAAGCTCGAAGGCGACGAGGCGACCGGCGCCCGCATCCTCCGGCGCGCGCTCGAAGAGCCTCTTCGCCGCATCGCGATCAACGCCGGCAAGGATGGCTCCGTCATCTGCGAGCAGGTGAGGAAGATGGCCAAGGGCCAGGGCTACGACGCGCAGGCGGACGAGTTCGGCGACATGGTCAAGAAGGGCATCATCGACCCCGCGAAGGTGACCCGCTCGGCGATCGAAAACGCGGTCTCGATCGCGGCCATGGTACTCACCACCAACTGCCTCGTAACCGACCGTCCGGAGCCACAGGCCGGAGGCCCCATGGGCTCGCCTCCGATGTACTAAGGGGTTGCCGCGACCCCGTGGCCGCCGGAACTCTTACGACCACTTCACGAGGGGGTGAGGCGCAAGCCTCACCCCCTCGTTGTCCCCCACTCTCCCGCAGGAGGGCACACAGATGTTCACCGAGAACGGTATCGAGATCGATCCGGAGCGCGTCAACGAGGTGTTGCGCAGCGCCGACGTACTTACCATCGCCTTCCCCCTCTTCCCGGAGCGGCTGCTGTTCGACACGCGCACGCACGGCGAGGCCGGGCCCATGGTCGCGATCGTTGACCCCGTGGCATCCGTGCAGGATCGGTATCACTGGCTAGGACAACATCGCGGCGATTTCGGCGCGCCCGAGGCGTTCTCATTCTTCGCCTGGCCGCACACCATCCGCAGCATGCTCGAACGGGACATCCTTGGAGCGATGCGCGAGCGGCTCGTGGAATCCTCGCCCGGCATCATAACTTCGTTCAACGATGCGCTGGCAAGACTCCGCCGTCGCGAACTCGAAGCGATTGGCGGCGCCATCCGGGGCGATGACCCCTGGCGCGCGCTCTGGGAACGCGGCTAAAGTCTAATTCTGCGTTACGTCACCCGCGGACGGACTCTCTTTCCCAAGTGTTCCGCGCTGCAAGCTCTTCGCGCAGTTCCAGCGGAATCGGTCCGTCTTCGTCGTACTTGGGCGGCGTGACCGATACGTGCGCATGCCCCGTAAGGCGTCGTCCGGTACTTCGGCTGCTTCCACAGAGAATCCGAGGGACTTAAGTGCTCCGGTCGGCACCGCCACGATGCCCCACCCCGCGCCAGGCGCTCCTCGTAGCACATCCACAAGGTTCACTTCGCTCGCGATGTAGAACGAGAGACGTTTCTCTCCCGGAGCCGGACGAAGGTTGAACGACATCGCCTTCATCGTCCGGGACCGGGGTTCGATTGCCGCGGGGGAACTCGCCGCAAGAGGATTGATTCGGCGAGAAGCGAGGGTTCAGGCCGCCTGTTCAATACGCCGCGCCACTTCTTCTTTCGAGAGGCCGGAGGCGACAGGAGTGACTGCCCCCGTTCTAAGGTCCCTGAGGATCAGCCTCGTTAAACTTTCCGAGGGGCTGACCTCAACCGTGGCGATGCTCGCCTTCGACGACGCGGTGATTTCGATTGTGCCGTCTTCGCCCACGGCAACATCCAGCACCCGCTCATCCGAGAGACCGGCGAGCCGACGAAGCAGGCGGCGCGCGACATCTCGGGCAGCCTGCGTGGGGCACGCGAATCCCATTGCACGGGCCTCGCTCACCGCGAGATCAAATTCAGCGAACAGAGCGTCTAGCCTGACCATCATGCACCCCTCGCTCCCACGATATCTCAAGGGCGGACGTACGATACCGTAGATTCGAAGACTGCCGCTACCAAGGTGCTAATTCATTGAGAGCGTGGCGGGCTGCTTCATGAAAATCCAGTACACTTGGAGCTTGAACAGGCCACCGAAATCGTTCAGATGGCGATCGGCGCCGGGGCTGTGGATGCGCCAGCGCAAGTTTCCGTTGTCGTACTGCATGACCTGCGTGTATTTCCCGGCGATGCCCGCCAGGGCATCCTTCACCTCACGATTCGTGCCCGTGTAGACGAAGTTGTTCCAGCCATTCTGGAGTCCAATCGCGCGCCCGCCCGCCGGGTCGGGATTGAGCGAGGCGACGTTCCCCGCGGGCGCGTCGACCCAGATCGCCTGGAAGGTAGCGAGCGTAGTCATCGTATTGACGAAGGCAGGGACATTGCGCCCGTAGCGGTCATAGGCGCCGGGCCCAGCAATGCCCGCCGCTAGCGGGTCCCAGCGGTAGGACGTGCTCCAGCCGGGAAGGGAAGAGAGCACGTCCGGCAGCGCTCCGCTGTTGTCGAGGACGGCGACGTTGCTCCAGCCCCCGTTCAAAGTCTGCACCACGACCGCGCCTGGCGGCGGCGTGACGCTGCTGATGGCCCAATCGAGGTGCGAGAGACTGACGTTTCGTCCTCCCCAAGCTAAAGCTGGCTCCGCCGGAGCGCCGCCAACCATGAACTGGACCGTCCTCCCGGGCGCACCACATTCGGGGCTCTCCCCGCTGGCCTTCACCCGTATTTTGTAATAAGAGTATGCCCCGAGGGTCTGAGAAAAGGCGCGACCACACTCCACCCCGTCAACGAACGCCTTGACCTCAGTCTCCGGCGGCACGGCTTTCCAATCGTGGAGCGCTTCGCCGCCCAGGATCATCGGTATTCGGGCCAGGGCCGCACCTGCGTTTATAATCCCGGAACCCGCCCAGTTCTGGCCGTGCGGGGCCGGTGTGGGCGGCGTGGCAGTCACGCGCGCGATCTGAATCAGATCTGAAACGGAGACATCCGGGTTGCGCGATATCATGAGGGCGAACACACCCGCGACGATCGGCGTGGAGAAGCTCGTGCCGGCGCTGCGCGCGTCGGTTCCAAAGTATGGCGCGGAAAAGCCGAGATCACTGCGCGCGGTGGTGAGCAGGCCGTTGGCCGGCGCGGCGAAATCGACCGCCGGGCCGTAGCGGCTGTAACTGGCCCACGAGGTAGCAGACACCTGGTTATTCGTGGCGCCAACGGCGAGGACGTTGGTGTATTCCGTATACGCCCCAGGGTACCCGACGCCGACATCGCCGCCCGAGGCGTTTCCGCTCGCTGTCACCACGATCACGCCCGCTGCCTGCGCGTTCGCTATCGCGGCGCGAATGGACGTGAAGTCCGTGCTCGCGGCGAGGCTCAGGTTGATGATGTCGGCGCCCATCAAGACGGCATAGGAGATCCCTTCCGCGAGGTTGAACGGCGCGCCACCGGGGAGACCGCCAACCGTGGTGCGCCCGCAGTCAAGCACCTTGACGGGCATGATCTTCACGTTCCACGCAACGCCCGCCACGCCCTTGCCGTTATCACCCGTCGCCCCGAGGATGCCTGCGACGAGCGTCCCGTGCGAGTGGTACGCACTGCTCCCCGGGATGGCGTGGTCATCGCCTACGTCGCCGTAGGCGCTATCGCCCGTGGAGGAGCGAGTGTACCCGCAGAGCGCCGCGTTCTTGTCGTCGAGGTTAATAAAGCGGCAGCCATAGCGGTCGTCGACGCAGCCGTTGTTGTCGTCGTCGACCCCGTCGCTATCGGCGTCGTTGAGGTTTTCCCAAAGACGCCCGGCGAACTCCTCGTGCCCAAGATCCAGCCCCGAATCGAGCACTGCGACGACCACCTCCGGGCTGCCAGTGTGCAGATCCCACGCCTGCGATGCGCCCACCTGGTCCAGGTACACCTGCTGGTTCTGGCCCGGCATGGCGTAATAGGGGTCGTTGGGGACGAATGCGGCCTGGACGGCGCGCGCATCCTCAACCTCCGCCCCGAGGACGGCGGGATCGGCGCGCAGTTCGGCGAGGAACTGTTCGCGCGTCTTGCCGGGCGGCACCGTGAGCTGCCGCAACCCCGAGTCAGAGAGTGTAGGCGCCCGCTGCTCCAGCGATTGCGCCGACACGCTCCCGGGAGCCACGTCGTATTGAACGACGACGTACTCAGGCGTGGCCAACGGGGAGGTCTGCGCTCGAACGGCGCCGCCGCCCACAACGAGCGCGCCGGCCATCACGGCCGCCGTTGCCAGGCATCGCGTTCTCACCCTCACTGCCCGGGCCACACCGCTCATCGCACTGGTGTCGGCACGGCTGGTAACGCACCGCCGCTTGGGGTGGGAGTGGGGGCAGCGCGGTTCCCGAGCGCTCGATCGTCGACTATGACGGCCACGTCTCGCGCGGGATCGATCGTCATGAACGTATCCGCTCCTATCGTTTCAACCATAGCCACCATGTTTCCTCTACGGAAGGTGAAGCGATGGAACACGCGGTCAAGGTCGGTTGACCCAACCTTCCCCAGCACGCCGCTCCAGGCGCCTGATTCGTTAGCGAGTTGCGCCGCCTCCTGACGCTTGACGGCAGAGTTGGCGCCATACCGTTCGACGAACCAGTCGTACGCCGCTGCAGCCCCCTCGGGCGATCGGAAGAGGTGCGTCTCAAGGCGTACGTAGTAGCGTCCCAGCACTACCCCCGCAGCCAGGCCGTCCGGTTGAAAGCTGCCCACATACCCATCCACATACCCCCACTCACTCACTTTCGCCTTTCCCTCAATGGAATCTCGAAACGGGCCCAGTGACGGGTCCGCGAAGAGCTCCGGCGTGAGATCGGAACTCTCGTTGGGCACCGCTTCGATTCCGCCGCCGATCTCTTCCTCGGAGGCAGCGTATTTCACGGCGGGCCCGGCCAACACCGGCGACGGGCCGCCGCTCGTGCCGCCCGTGCTAGGCGTGCGGATGCCTGGCCTACCCTCGGCCCCAGGATCCGCCGTATCGTCGTCGCCGTTATCTCGCGAAAGCAGGGCAAACACCGTCGCGCCCGCCATCGCCAGAATCGCCACCGTACCCGCAACCAGCAGGATGAGGCGGCGGCGTTGCTTCCCTCCCGGGTCGCCTCTGCGGCGTGCGGCGCGGTTCATCAAGGGCCCGGAGTGGGCGTCGGCTCGGGCGCTTCCTGCTGGCCGATCGCTTTCTGGTCGATGATGGCGGCGAGTCCGCGCACGGTATCCACGCGCATAAATGTCTCCGCCCCCCACGTCTGCACGATGGAGACAATGTTTCCCCGGCGCAGGATGAAGCGGTGGAAGACGCCACTGATAGACGAGCCGCGAATCTTCGCGTCCATCAGTTTCCACGCGCTGGATTGGTTGCCGACCGTCGATGTCTGCACCGGTTCGGCTCGGCGCGCGACGCGCAAGACGTTCTCGAAATATGCGAACGCCTTCTCCGCGCCCAGCGGGGAATCGAAGAGATGCGTCTCCACGGTCACGTAATACTTGCCGTTGAGCACGTCGGTCTCGCGACCCTCCGGTTCGTAACCGGTTTCGAAGCCGCCCTGGTAGCCCCACTCCTTGAGCAGCTTCCTGCCTTCGGCAGGGCTGGGAAATGCGGGTGTGCTGGCGTAGTCCTCGGCCTTGAGCTGGAACGTATGCGTGCGGTCCGTGAAGTAGCCGTTGCCCACGTCTGCCAGCAGCAACGTGTACCTGCTCGCCGGACCGGCGACCGTGGGGGACCCGCTCGCGCTGGCGGGCGGCGTGGACGATCCGGTCGTCGAGGCAGGGGCGGAGGGGCTGGAGGCAGTCGCGCTCGTGTTTGACAGATCGTCGTCGTCACTCCCTCCACAGGCCGCCATGAGCGGGATGAGAACGGCGCAGGCGCAAAAAGCCAGCAATTGCCGGCGAAACATAGGGACTCCCCGGGAAGCGGTAGTCGGTCGAGTGTACGAGC
>JBKKBS010000132.1:0-3077 GCA_046713815.1 Tepidiformaceae bacterium | reverse complement strand
CGCGTGCGGAAGCCGAGAAAGGCGACGTGGTAGAGCCGATCGGTGTCGGGCCGCTCGATGCCGACCACGTCCACAACATCGAGCCCGTGGCCCCAGCACTCCATCAGCCGCGCGGTGATGAAAGATGTGGCCGACATGTCCGGGCCGTACCAGGGAAGGCGGGCCGATTCGTCGAGTTCCGCGGCGTTCTCACGCAGTTGGGAGCTGGCGCGCCGCCAATCCGCGAGCAGTTCGGCTGGGGAGAGGGAATCGGCGTGACGTATGTAGTCGTCTTCCGAGACGTGGCGCGAGCGGAATGCGGCCTCGTCCCGCATGGCGACGCCGGCGATGTCGTCGACGATCGCGAGGTGGGCGACCTGGTGACGTACCAGCCACCCGGGTGCGTGCGTGGGAAGGGCCCACTGCTCCGGGGTCATCTGCACGAGCACGCGCTCGAGCGCCGCGTGCTCCCCGGCAATGTCGTGGAGGACCTGCTTGTATGCGGAAGTCATACTTGGAGTCTACGGGGCGAAGGTCCGGCGTGCGGACGGCTGGCGCCGCCTGTTCGTCTGCGGATCGGAGAAGCCGCGGGGCAGGCCGATTTTACACCGGGGCAGTCACCCATCGCGAGGGATGAAAATTGTTAAGTTCGCAATCGTGACCGGATCACGTTGACGGTATGGCATACACTGAATGGAATGACGAGCGCGATCCGGGTGCGAGTGGGCTGCGAGCTTGGATTTTCCGCTGCCGTGCCCACGCACGCCGTGCTCCAGGTGGAGCCGAGCCGGACGGACCGCCATTCAATGGTCCAGGAGCAGTGGACGCTCAGCCCCGATGTCCGTCGCCGGGGCTACCGGGACCTGTACGGCAACCTCTGTCAGCGCTTCGAGCTGCCGGTCGGCCCCTTCTCGGTTCGCTACGACGCCTTCGTGCTCGTGCCTCCGGATCTCGACGAGGTCGACGAATCCGCGCGGGAAACGCCCCCAGGCCAACTGCCTGATGACGTGCTTGTGTTCACGCTGCCCAGCCGCTATTGCCTGTCCGACGAATTGGCGGACGAGTCCTGGCGCCTGTTTGGGGGGATGACGCCCGGCTGGGGCCGCGTCCAGGCGATTTGCGACTACGTGCATACCAACATCACCTTTCAATTCGGCGCGAGCTCACCGCTTACCACCGCCGTGGATGTCTGTGCGAGCGGCGTAGGGGTGTGCCGCGACTTCGCGCAGCTCGCGATCACGTTCTGCCGGTCGTTGAACATCCCCGCTCGTTACGTCTTCGGCTACATGCCGGACATCGATGTCCCGCCCGACGGCATGCCGATGGATTTTGCTGCCTGGATGGAGGTCTGGCTCGGAGACCGGTGGTATACGTTCGATCCCCGGAACAACGTGAGGCGCGTAGGGCGCGTGCTGGTTGGCCGCGGCCGTGACGCTCTGGACTGCGCGATGATTACGAGCTACGGCAACTCAGGGTTCACGACGATGGACGTGTGGGCTGACGAGGTTGTGGGGGAAACGGCAAGGGGCATCCCCGGATGACCGAGGAATCATCTCAGGATCACTGGGCCGGCGGGGGTGAGCCCCTTGTGGTTCCTGCCGCCGCCGACCTCGATTCCGCCAGGCGCATCCGTATCACGCTGCATCAACGCTTTTGCTACCACTATGCCGGTCCGGTCGCGACGGTCGACCAGCGCCTCGTTGTCGTGCCGCCTTCCCAGCACGGCGCGCAGCGGCGCCGCTCCCACCGGCTTTCGGTGCTTGGCGCGCATGGCCAGGCCTCGTGGTCGCGAGACGTGTTCGCGAACTCGGTCGCCCGCGTGCGAGTACCTGCCGTCGCGGAATCCGTCGAGTTCCGCGTCGAAGCCGTCATCGAGCGCGAGGGGAACACGCAGGTGTTGCTCCCGGAGCACGCGCTGCGCGACCCACGCTACCTGGAGGCAACTCAGCTCACGCTCCCGGATGAGGCGCTTTCGGACGCGGCGCACGATGTGGTCGACGGCAACGGCCGAGGGATTGAGGCTGCCGAGCGCCTCTGCCTCCTCGCTCATAACTCGCTTGACTATCGGAAGGGTGCAACATCCGTGGGCACGACAGCGGCCGACGCGCTGGGCATCGGGGCAGGGGTCTGCCAGGACTACGCGCATGTGATGCTGGCGATGTGCCGCGCGCTCGGCCTCCCAGCGCGCTATGTGTCCGGGCATCTGCTGGGCGAGGGCGCAACCCATGCCTGGGTGGAGGTGATCCTGCCTCACTCGGATGGCGCCGTCGCTGTACCGTTCGACCCGTGTCACGACCGGCGCCCGGGCGCGACTTACGTCACCGTGGCCGTTGGCCGTGATTACGGTGACGTGGCGCCGACGTCAGGGACATATCTGGGCCGCTTCGCAAACCAGCTCACATCCACCACGCGCCTGGGTGTGAGCGTGTTGGAGCGCTGAAGGCGGAATCCCCGCTCCTTCAGATTTCGCCGCGCAACGTTGCTTACGGCTGATGGCGACTCTGCCGCGCCTCGCACCGTCCGGGGTGCGGTAACATGCCCACCGGTGGAGCGTACAAATGACCGTTATTGACCTGCACAACCACATGATCGCCCCGGACGTTGTGGCGTTTCTCGAACGCGAGGGCGCGAAGTTCAACACGCGCATCGTCGAACGCGACGGCGAACGGGTCGTGGTGATCGATGACGCGGCGAAGCGCCCAATCAACGAGCGCATGACGCAGCCCGCGGCCCGCATCGCCGACATGGACAGGCTTGGCATCGACATCCAGGCGGTCTCATGCGTGCCCTTCATCATGTACCCCGGCGTCTCTCCGGAGCTTGGGCTGGCGGTCGCCCAGGTGAACAACGACGCCCTCGCCGAGGTCGGGCGAAAGCAGCCCGAGCGGTTCGTGCCCGTGGCATCGGTGCCGATGCAAGACCCCGGGGCCGCCGCCCGTGAACTGGCCCGCGCCCATTCACTTGGCATGCGCGCCGTGCAGATCCCGCCGAAGGTGGGCGAGCAGGGACTCGATGAGCCAGGGTTCGAAGTGTTCTGGGCGACGGCCGAAGCTCTTGCGATGCCCGTCATCATTCATCCCTTCGAAGCGGCGCCTGTG
>JBKKBS010000131.1:0-2886 GCA_046713815.1 Tepidiformaceae bacterium | reverse complement strand
ACCATCGCCTCGTCCATGGGCTCGACATGGCTCGCCTTAAGAGCGTTCTTGAGTTTGATTTCGTTGACATCGAGGTCGCCGCGGATGGCGACGAAGACGGGCTTGCCGTCGGCGCGGAAGAAGACCGCCTTGGCGGTCTGGCGTTCGTCGATGCCGAGGAAGGTGGCGAGGTCGGCGATCGTCTTCTGGCCGGGCGTGTGGACGCGCTCCATCTGCTTGGGCTGGGCTTGGACCGCGGGCGCACGCGCAAAATCGGCCTTCTCCGCATTGGCGGCGTAGCCGCAGCCGGGGCAGAGAAGGATTTCGTCCTCCCCGCTCTCTGTGAGGTAGATGAACTCCTGGCTGTCCTTGCCGCCGATCGCGCCGGAGTCCGCTGCCACCGGGATCACAGGCACGCCTGCGCGCTGGAAGATGCGCACGTAGGCGTCGAACATGGCGGCGTAGGAGGCGTCGAGCGAGTCCCACGAGGGATCGAACGAGTAGGCGTCCTTCATCGTGAACTCGCGCAAACGCACGAGGCCGCCCCGGGGGCGAGTCTCATCCCGGAACTTGGTCTGGATCTGGTAGAGCGTGACGGGGAGGTCGCGGTAACTCTGGACGTTGCGGGCGGCGAGCGTGCTCATGACCTCTTCGTGCGTTGGGCCAAGCGCGAACTTGCGTTCGCGGCGGTCTTCGAGGCGGAAGAGGGTGGCGCCCATGAGGTCGGCGCGGCCGGACTGGTCCCAGAGTTCGATCGGGTGGAGGGCCGGGAGGTGCACCTCCTGCCCTCCTGCGCGATCCATCTCCTCGCGGATGATGTTTTCGACGCGGCGCCAGACGCGCCAGCCGACCGGCGTAAACGAATACAGCCCGGCGGCAAGCGGCACGACGAGGCCGGCTCGCAGCAAGAGCCTATGGCTCGGGAGCTCCGCTTCGGCGGGCGCTTCGCGCAGGGTCTTCAGCATGAGCTTGCTCATCCGCATGTGGTTCAACCGCCAGGGCGCCGAATGCGCCACGAATTTTGAGATGAAAGTAAACGGTGGAGGCGATGATGGTCGCGGTCAAGCTGAAACCTGAGAGGAATCCGCCAGGGGAACGGACGGCGGAGCGTCGCCGGAGCGGGAGCGGGATGGCAACCGCCGGATTAGCCAGCGGCCGCGGATTCGGAGCTGGGTGTTCCCGAGTCTTTGGAGGAAGTGGACTTAGCGGCGGCGGCCTGTTTCGGCTTCGGCTCCTTCGGCGTGGAGGACTCCGAGGACTCCTTCGCGGGAGCGTCTCCTGCCTCGCTGGAATCCGAGGCAGTGCCGCCGGAGCCGTCGGCGGACTCGCTCACAGCCGACTGGGACTTGCGCGAGTCCGTGGCGTACCAGCCGCTGCCCTTGAAGACTACCCGTGGCGCATGGAGGATGCGCTTCGCGACGCCCTTGCCGCACTCCTCACAGGGATGGGTGGTTTCGGCGTCGAAGCCCTGCCGCAGTTCGTAGCTGACCTTGCACTTGACGCACTGGTACTCGTAGGTGGGCATAGAGAAATGATAGCCGCCGTTAGCACTCGGATGTCAAGAGTGCTAACGGGCGATGAGTTCACCGCGGAGCTGCGGAGGCGCGGAGAGGTTGAGGGGATTGGGCGCAAACCGAGGAGCCTTGAAAACTGACCGCCGATTGCTGGTAGGAAAAGCCAACTGCCAAGGGTGGCGGAGAGGGTGGGATTCGAACCCACGGTGGGGATAAGCCACGTCCGTTTTCAAGACGGATCCCTTAAGCCTCTCGGGCACCTCTCCGGGGTCTATTCTGAATCTGTGAAGGGGCTCCGGACAAGCTCGATTATGACGAGCAAGTCGGAGATCGGGCAATTGTCGGGCAATTGTGGTCACTTTTGAGGCTCCGATGGCGATACGTTACGTCGAGTCAGCAGCAGGCCAAGACGGGCGCCCGCGTCCCGCCGGGTCTCGTCCAAAACATGTCCGTAAAGGTCCGCCGTGATGGCGATGCCGCTGTGTCCCATGAGCAGGGAAACGGTCTTGAGGTTGACGCCGGCGGCCAGGGAGAGGGTCGCGAACTCGTGGCGCAGGTCATGCGGACGGATGTAACGCAGGCCGTGGCGGGCGCAGAGGTTCTTCAGCCGCTCCGAGCACTGGCGGTTCTCGATCGGTGTGCCGTAGCGGGTCGTGAAGAGCAGACCCTCCCGCAGCCAGGAGGGATCGAAACGATCGTGCAACTGGGGCCCGAGCAGCAGGAGCTCGTCGACGCGTGCGATCTGCAGGCGGAGAAGGTCGCCGAAGGTGCCCTCCGGGTCGAAGGACACCACCCTCAGTCCCGCACGGCTCTTCGGTGGCGCCCACTCCCAGCCTTGCTTCCCTTTAGAGAGCTGGTGGCGGACGTGGATCTCCCCGCTGTCGAGATCGATGGCGTCGCGTTTCAGCGCCCCCATCTCGCTCACGCGCAGGCCGGCGAAGAGGCAGGTGGCGAACGCCGGCCCGTACCACTCCTGCCCGCAGACATCGAGAAAGCGGAAGCACTCTTCCCGCGACCAGGGCGTCGTCTGCCAGCGATCGCCGCGCGGCTTGCGCACGCCGGCGAGCGGGTTGCGGTCTACCCACTCCCAAACCAGGAAATCCTTGAAGGCGCTCTTGAGCACGGTGATCGCATGCCCCACGGTCGTCACGGAAAGCGGCCGGCCGTCGCGCCGGCGAGTCAGCCGCAACGTGGCCATGAACTCGTCGACGTGCTGGCGGTTGAGGTCGCGGAGCAGAATGGCTCCGAGGGCGGGGATGATGTGCCGGTCAATGTACGTGCCATAGTTGGTGTCCGTCCGCGGCCCCACGCGACTGGAGCGGATCACGCGCCAGCGGTGCAGCGCCTCGGCCAGGGTTCGGTCCGCCCACGGCTGCGTCGCGGAGGCCAGCTC
>JBKKBS010000130.1:0-3150 GCA_046713815.1 Tepidiformaceae bacterium | reverse complement strand
CCCCCGAGACACCAGGGCCAATGATCTCCGATAGGCCATAGAGGTCGATTGCCCGAAGTCCCAACGCTGATTCAAGGGCGCTACGCAGCAACTCTGACCACGGCTCGGCACCAAACATCCCCACTTCCAGCTTCAGATCCGAGCGCTGAGTGCCCTGCTCCGCGAGCGCATCCGCAATGTTGAGCGCGTACGATGGCGTGCAGGCAAGGACTTGGGTACCGAGGTCGCGCATCATGAGCACCTGGCGCGGGGTATTGCCGCCTGAAAGCGGGAGGACCTGACAGCCCAGAAGTTCGCCTCCCATATGAAGTCCCAGTCCTCCGGTAAACAGACCGTACCCATAAGCGACCTGTAGGACCGAGCCGGGGCGTACGCCCGCTTGGACCAGGCAGCGCGCCATGACCTCCGACCATACCGCCAGGTCGTTGCGGGTGTATCCCACGATGGTCGGCTTGCCGCGCGTGCCGCTGGACGCATGTATGCGAACGACGCGGTCAAGAGGGACGCAGAACAGGCCGGTCGGATAGTGATCGCGAAGGTTGCTCTTTGTGGTGAAGGGCAGACGCCGGAGATCGTCGATAGACCGCACTGTGTCCGCGTCCACCTTAGCGTTCGTTAAACGTTGCCGAGAGACGGCGTTCCCCGAATGGATATGCGCAACCGTGCGCTGAAGACGCTCCGCCTGCAGACGATTCAACTCCTGGCGAGACATCTGCTCGATGGAGGGATTCCAGAACACGTGGCACGTACCCGTCGCAAGCTGAGTGCGGCTCGCATCGTAAAGTCGATCGCCACACGGGTCAACCCTTTGCTGGGCGGCTCGACCGAGAATCTCCAGTGGACGACGATCGGAGATTAGCGAAAAAACGGCAAATCGTGACGCCGGGCCCTTGACAGGCGTTAACAAAACGTTTAGATTTGGTTGCGATCGGGAAGGTCGATCGAGGAAGCCACGAGAACACTCAAGTGAGCGAGGTAACTCGCTTAACGAGAGCAGGATACCCACAAAGAGATCGTGCTCAACGCAAGGCATCGAGAGCTGTAAGCAAGCACACGCACACCCTACCTATTTTCCTTAGCAAGCAAGCAGCGCACATACACTCGAAGCCCAAGATGAGAGCGCTCGTGGCTCCCCCGGTCGATCTTTCTTCGCAGGGAGAGTGTGTGTGGTCCTCTCGCGAAGGGACTTTCTAAAGCACGGCAGAACGCTCCTCGGTGCGTTCGCGGTAGTGCTGGCGCCGGTTTCTATCTTCGGCGCATCTTCAGCGCGTGCCATCTACAGGCTTAGTGCGGATGCCCCTTCCGAGGCAAAGTGTCGTGCGTGCCGCAGCCACGCCGAGCACAAGTTGTTTGCGAGCGCCGCCGCTGCGGACTTCGCGCGGGCGCATGCCTACTGCCGGTGCGAGGTGATAGCCGCAGGTGCGGTGCCGCTGGAAACCTGGATATCCCTCTTCGGAAGTCCGGCCAGTCCGACCAGCCTTAGCGTCGATTTGCGCTGGGCAAACGTCCGCGCCTCCTTCAACGCCTGAAGGGGATATACCCTGGCCGCTGAGCCACGGTCGCTCAAATTTCTCGCTCGCCGGTCAGCTACTCCAGAATACCTCTAGTAGCGTGTCATGGTTGATATGATGGGTAGGCATACGCACAGGGCACGCGATGCCGCTCCGAGAAGCCTTGTCGCAGGTACCCATCAGACTCCACTTGACAGGCCACTAGGCTGGCGCGACACAACGGAACCGAGATGCGCCGACACGTCGCACTCCCGCCCGCCGGCCTCCACGACCACGCCGGCGACCCGAATACGTTGGGTTTCCGACTCGCTCCGAACCCGGCCGATAGACTCATCGATCGTTACGATCTGCTCGAAGAGATTGGGCGAGGCGGAATGGGCCGCATCTATCGCGCCCACGATCGCACCCTTGATCGCGACGTGGCGGTCAAGATCTTGGAGAGGCATCCTCAGGAGGATGCCGCGGCGCAAACGGCGTCGCTTCGAGAGGCGCGCGCCGCGGCTGCGCTGATTCATCCGGGGATCGTGACAATCTTCGATTGCGGCGTTGACCGCGGCCGCGGCTTCATCGTGAACTGCTAAGCGGCAACCTCGAGCTTGTACCCGTAGCCCCATACGGTTTCGATGACGGGCGCCTCGGGAACGTGGAGTTTCTGACGGAGCCTCCGAATATGCACGTCGATCGCGCGGCTCTTGCTGACATCCACTCGATCCCACAGAGCGCTGGCGAGCTCCTGGCGAGTGAACACCTCACCCGGACGCGTGGCCATCAGACTCAGGATTTGGAACTCGGTGGGCGTCAACTCTAGGATGTGCGTCGCGACACTTGCAAGCCGACGAGCGCGGTCGATACGGAAAGACCCAAACGTCTGCGCTTCCGCCGTGGACCGCATCTGTTCCGGAACTGGAGCAACCGGTACGGCGGAACGGCGCATCACTGCTTCGATTCGCGCCAGGAGCTCGTTCAGATCGAACGGTTTGGGAATGAAATCGTCCGCACCTAGTTTGAGCCCCAGAACGCGGTCCCGCTGGCGCTGGGTTCCGCTGAGAAGGATGATCGGCATGTTCCAGCGCGACCTGAGCGAGGCGCAGAGGACGAGTCCATCGACATCGGGCAGGACAAGGTCCAGCAGCACCAGGTCAGGTCGCACCTCGCTCAGCAGCCGCTCACCGTCAGCGCCCGTACCTGCCACCCAAACTCGGTAGTCGGCGTCCTGCAGCGCCTCGCGCAAGACCCGCTGGATTTGGGGGTCATCCTCGACGATCAGGATTTTTCTGGTTGTCAGCGCTGGGGCAGCTTCTGTGTCGATCATGTTACGTCGATTCTAGGGAGGTTAAGGCAAGAGTTGCAAATCGCGTGCCAACGCTGGACTCGGTTGCATTTGGTGTTGGCGATGAATGGGGCGGTGTTGGTCGGCTGTGAAGGGGGCATGGGCCGTCTCTTCGGGCGGCTCCCGCGAGGGGCGGCCGCCCGGAACCCGCACGCGTCAGACGCTCAGGGCATCCAGGTAGCTGCTGGTTCCGGGAGGCACCCCGGCCACGACCAGGGGGCTGAGACCGGGATGGCGGGAGCGGCGCTTGCGTTCGTACCGTTCTTGCCGCGGCGTGAAGTTCCGATACACGGCCCAGACCAGCGCGGC
>JBKKBS010000129.1:0-5379 GCA_046713815.1 Tepidiformaceae bacterium | reverse complement strand
CGTCAAGCGTGATCAGGGACGTGTGGTCGTCGAGCGACCAGCCGAGGAAGGCGAGGAAGTTGATCATCGCCTCCGGTAGATAGCCCTTGTCGCGGTAGTCCAGCAGCGACACATCGCCCGAGCGCTTGCTCAACTTCTTGTGGTCCGCGCCGTGGATGAGCGGCAGGTGCACCCACCGCGGCGGGTCCCAGCCCAGCGCCTCGTAGAGCTGAATGTGCTTGGGCGCGCTCGAAATCCACTCGTCGCCGCGGATCGCGTGAGTGATCTCCATCTCCGAGTCGTCGACCACGACTGCGAGGTGGTAGGTCGGGTAGCCGTCCGACTTCAGCATGACGAAGTCGTCCTGCAACTTGTTCTCGAATACGACCTGGCCGCGCACGAGGTCGTCGAGCACGGTCTCGCCCTCGCGTTTCATCTTGAAGCGGACGACGAACCGCTCCGTCCGTGCGCGCTTCTCGGAATCTTCCGCGGGGATGTCGCGGCAGAGCCCGTCATAGCCCGGTGGCTGCTTTGCGGCGGACTGCGCGGCGCGCAGTTCGTCGAGCCGCTCTCGCGTGCAATAACAACGGTAGGCCTGGCCCCTGGCGATGAGCGTGCCGGCGGCCCTGTGATAGAGAGGCAGGCGTTGCGACTGGAAGTACGGCTCGTGAGGGCCGCCCACCAGCGGCCCCTCATCCCAATCGAGCCCGAGCCATCGCAAGCTGTCGTAGATGGCCTGGAGCGAAGTCTCTACGAGCCGGTTCTGGTCCGTATCCTCGATGCGCAAGAGGAACCGGCCTCCGTTGGCGCGCGCCATCGCCCAGCTAAACAGCGCGGAGCGGATGTTGCCGATGTGGGGGTCGCCGGTCGGGCTGGGAGCGTAGCGGGTGCGGACGGTGGTCAATTCACGAGTCAGGATTCACGATTCACGATTCGCGCACCGGTGGGGACGCGACCATGTAGGGGAAGGCTACCTTCTCGATGTGCATGGATCGAACCTCGGCGACCATGTCCGGTGGAAGCGGCGAGGATACCGTCAGCATGCCGCCAGCCGGATGGGGGAAGCGCAGGCGCCAGGCATGAAGCATCTGGCGCCCGACCCCCTGTTTGCCGTAGATGCGGTCGTAGCGCACGGGCACGCCGATTGCCTTGAGGTGGACGCGGATCTGGTGCGTGCGCCCCGTCTCCGGGTGCACCTCCAACAGCGACCGCTCGCGGTCATGGGCGATCAGCTGGTAGGTCGTGCGCGATTCCCGCCCATGGTTGGCGATGGTCATGCGCGTGCGGTCACCAGGGTGGCGCGCGATGGCGGCTTCGATGGCGGCGCGTTCTTTTTGGGGCACGCCGTCGCAGACGGCGATGTACGTCTTCTCCGTTTCGCGGGCTTCGAAGGAGCCGCTCAGGCGCGCCTGCGCCGCCGGCGTCTTCGCCATCAGGAGCACCCCGGACGTGTCCTTGTCCAGGCGGTGTACGATGCCCGGCCGCTCGGCGTCGAAGGCGCGTGCCGCCTCTCCGTAGCGCGCCAGGAACCAGTTCGCCACGGACGGAGCGGTGTCCCCCGGGGCGCCATGAACGGCCAGCCCGGGTGGCTTGTCCACCACCAGCAGCCACTCGTCTTCGTAGAGCACCGGGATCTCTTCCGTGACCTCCGGCGCCGGGTGCTCGACCTCGGGCACTTCGACCGTGATCTCCGCGCCCGGGTCGACCTGCACAGACTTGCGCACGGGCTCGCCCCCGAGGAGCACATGCCCGCCGTCGATCAGGCGCTGCACGCGCGCGCGGCTGAGGTCTGGATAAGCAGCGGCCACGACCGCGTCGATGCGCCCCGCGGTTGCGGCTACGAGCTCTCGACGGTCTCTTCGCCCGGTTCCTTGAGTATCGCCCAAAGTAGACATAAAACGCCTATCGTGATGGCTGAGTCGGCCACGTTGAACGCGGGCCAGTTCGGCACCTTGATGAAATCGACGACTTTGCCCTCGGTCACGCGGTCGATGAGATTGCCGATCGCGCCGCCGAGCATAAAGGCGAGCCCAAGGCGCATGAGCGGGTGCGCGAATCCGGGATTGAAGAGGTAGATGAGGATGAAGGCCATCCCCAGTACGCTTGTGACGGCGAGCAACGGTCCCGCGCCCTGGAAGATGCCGAACGCTGCCCCGCTGTTCGTGATGTGAACGATCTTGAGCCACGAACCGTCCGTCGGCCACACGTCCCCGCGGTCCACATTCGCGCGGATGAACCACTTGCTGAGCTGATCGAGCGCCACGATGGCGGCGGCGATCAGGAGGAACCACGCATCGGCAGCCCGAAACGCGGGCCGGGCTCGCTCGTCTGCCGGCCCGCGGGCGGAGGCGTCTTCCATCGATCCATCCTAGCAGCCCACGCTGTTCAGAGCCTGAACGGCCCTTCCCGCGTCTTCCGCATGCCACATCAGTAGCGCGCGAGCAAGCCCCCTGATGGGTCCACGCGGCTCGCCCGCTCCATATCGGTAGCGCGCCCGTGAGCAAGCGCCCCGGTGGTCACACCACGGCTCGTCCGCCATATCGGTAGCGCGTACGCACGCGCCCCGGCGGTCACCTCCCGGCTCGCCGGGCACAGCAGTGGCGCGCGCGTGAGCAAGCGCTCCGGTGGTCACACTACGGATGTCCCGAATTTATGGAGACTGATCGTCGTCTTCGTCCCACCACCGAACCACACTCCCGCTTCCGAGGTCGGCGCCTTGACCCGCCAGCACGTAGTGGACCGCATCTCCCACTTGCTCCTCTGTCCAAAGGTGGGGCGTGCTTCCGTGCCTCGACCAGGGCTTGACGTTGTCGGCGCACAGACCCGCCTCACGCATTCTCCGCGTCGCATATGCTTTGAATGTATCCATCATCCGCTCCGCGGAGGCATCTCCCGATGCCACCACATGGACATGGTTGGTGCGCACGTTGGCGGCGAGCAAGAGCCAGCGGCGGTGTTCGCAGACTTCGCGGAGCGTCGCCGCAACCACCTTGCGCCTGGCATAGTCGAGGGCAAAGGGTTCGCGCTGGAGTTCGCCGTTTTCGAATTTCTTGCGGGCCCGCGTGGGCGCTACGAGCGGTTGGTCGTACTCGTTATGCTCACGATCAACGGATCCGCGGACATCGCCATGGAGCCAGGTGCCGTAGCAGCGAAATGTTATCAAATAGGCCAGCGGATCCGGGCGAAACGGCCTTGGCATGGGGGACGAATTCTATCGGAACGGGCGAGGTCCGTGGTGGGAGCACGAGGGCGCTTGCTCACGCGCGCGCTACCGATACGGCGTCGACCAATGTCAGACGGCGAGAACAAACTGGAAGGCGCCTGTCTTTCCGCCCGAGCCATCGACGTAGTCCGCGATCTCGCACTCCACCCTGTAGATCCCATCCTGGCGGTTGCGGGCTTCGCCGGGGAAGTAGAGCTGGGTGGTGAGTACGGGCTTGTTCGGCGCCTGCACCTTGACATGGATGTGGCGAGTCCGTCCGGGGTAAAGCGCTGGGACGACTGTCTCTAGCTTGTAGCTCCCGTTTGCGCCGGTGAACTGATGCCCGCGCAGCCGGTAGCCGGAGTTGTCGTAAACCCCCGCGTCGTCACACTGCCAGAAATCCACGAGCGCCCGCGCGATCGGTTGGCAGCCCGTCGATACCACCGACCCGGTGAGCAACAGCTTCGTGCCGCCCATACCGGATTCGAAGAGTACGGTGCGCTCCGGGGAGTTGGGCGTGAAGTACGGCCCCTCTGTTTGGGCAACGGTGGGCTCGTCATCGTCGTCGATGCAGGCCGGGGTGGCCGCAGCGGACGATGGCGCCGCCGTTGGCTGGGCCGCGGTCGTACCCGTCGCCCCGGGGAGGGTGGTAGCGGCAGTGGCCGTGTCCCCCGCCCCGTTCGCCGATCGCGCGGGCGTGGAATCGCCGTCGCTGCCGCCGCATCCGAAGAGCACGAACGGGATAGGAATCGATGCACCGGCAATGAGGACGCGGCGGCGCGTGAAGAGGTTCGGTTTTCGCAGAGTCATAAGGCATTCCTCGGAGGCAGTGACGTCAGGATGTCAGAGCCCCGGTTTCGTACACGTAAGCTACCGGCCGAACCTTAGACCGACATGAGACGCGGCATTACCTTTTCTGTGAAGAGGACGAACGACTCGTGGCTGAGGGGCGCGCAGAGCAGGTAGTCGATGGATGCTTCCTCGCGCAGCCTCAGGATCTCGTCCACCACGCGCTCGGGCGTCCCGTAGACGACCACGTCGCGCACGTAACGTTCGACTGGATCTTCGCCCGGTGTGTAGTCGATGCCTGCTCTCGGCGTGTCGCCCTTGGGCTTCGCGTACGAGCCCACCGTCCAGGCTGCGCCCTGTCGCGCGACCTCCTGTGCCTCCGCCTCCGTGGGAGCGATCGCGAGCAGGCGCGCCACCGGTACCTCACGCCCGTCCTCCGAGTGACCGTGCCGCCCAAGCGCCTGGCGATACATCTGCCGCTTGCGCCCGATCTCCGCATGCGAGGCGTGCGGGTCCATGAGGATCGTGTGCCCGCGCGCGGCCGCACGCTCGATCGATTCCGGCGACGTCGCCGCCACCCAGACGGGCGGATGCGGCTTCTGCATAGGTTTAGGCAGCACGTCGAGGTCGTCGAAGCTCCAGTACCTGCCCTCGTGCGTCAGGCGCTCTTCGCCCCAGGCCTTGATGACGATCTCGACTGCCTCGAGGAAGCGATCGGCGCTCTCCTCCGGTTGCACACCGAAGGCGCGGAACTCCGTCGGGTCGAAGCCGCGCCCGGCGCCCCAGTTCACGCGCCCGCCGGAGAGCACGTCCAGGAGCGCGATCTCCTCCGCCAGCCGCAACGGATGGTAGAACGCCGCCAGCGACACCGCCGTCCCGATGCGTAAATTCTTCGTCTTCGCCGCCACATGCGTTGCCATGATGTGCGGCGACGGACAGACGGAGTAGGTGTTGAAGTGATGCTCAGCCAGCCAGACCGCGTCGTACCCCGTCTCGTCCATGATCGCGATGCGCTCCAACGCTCGCGCATAGACCGTCTCCAACGGCACCCGCCGCGACCACGAAAAGAACTGCAGAACGCCAAATTTCATTGCCGATTTCCGATTGTCGATTGCCGATTCGGCACAAGTCCGAGTTTACGTTCGCGCATCGCAACGCGCGCAATCGTTCCGGCGCTCGCGAGGCCCGACGCCCCTGCCCCGAAGATAGGCCCGCGCTGCATTCTCGGCCCCCCCTCTCCATCGCAATGGTGTGGGGGTCGGGGGGTGAGGGCTATGGACGCGCTTCGTAGTAGGCGTTCACCGGTGACGGCAGTTCGATCGTCCGGAATCGCGTGAAGCCAGCCCCCAGAGCCAGCTCTCGCATCGCCGGCTCCGGCAGCCCGTACGTCCCCAACCCGGCGCCGCCAA
>JBKKBS010000128.1:0-2599 GCA_046713815.1 Tepidiformaceae bacterium | reverse complement strand
AGTCACGAGTCACGATGAAAGACTCCGCCCGCTACGCCGAGCTGTTCCTCACGGAGAGTCGCGACAACCTCGTCGCGGTCAACGAGGCGCTTCTCCGGCTCGAGCGTGATCCGCGGGATGCCGAGGCGATAGACGCCGCGTTTCGCGCGGTCCACACCATCAAGGGCATGGCCGGCGTGATGGGATACGCGGCCGTCGCTGACCTGGCCCACGACATGGAAGCGTTGCTCGCCAGCGCGCGCGATGAGCACCGCGGCCTGCGCAGCGACGACCCGCCACTGCTGTTCGAGGCCGCCGATGCCCTCGAGGGGGCGATCGAGGCGTCGGTCGCCGGACGCACTGCCGATGTGGATGTCAGCGCGGTCTGCGCCCGGTTGCGCGGCTGGGCCACGGCCGTTCACGCCGTGCCGGCAACCGTTGGTGAGTTCCTCCTCCCGCCCGGGGAAGGACTCGCGGTGACGGTGACGTTATCGCGCGATGCCGCGCTGCGTGGCGCCCGGGCCCTGCTCGTCCTGCAACGCGCCCGCGCGTTAGGCAGCGTGGGTGCCGTCGTGCCGGAAGAGCGCGCGCTGGCCGACGATCAGTTCGAGTCGACCTTCGCGTTCCGCCTCCGCAGCAACGCGTCGCAGGAATTGATCGAGAAGTCACTGCGTGCTGCCGGATTCGTGGAGTCAGTCCGCATCGCGCGCGAAGGGCGACCGGCGGATCCACGAGCCGCTGCCGTCGACCGCGCCGACTCGGCCTGGACCGCGGGCGCCCTCAAGGTGCCGCTGCAGCGCTACGCGCGTATCGACCTGCGCCGTCTCGATGGGCTGATGAACCTGATGGGGGAGTTGGTGATCGCGCGCGGCCGGCTCGAGCAGTCTGTCTCAAAGCACACGGACCCCGTGCTGCAGGACGCCACGGGCGCCGTCGGCCGGCTCATCGGAGAAATGCAGAGCGGCATCCTGTCCAGCCGGATGGTTCCGGTCTGGCAGGTCTTCGACCGGTTCCCGCGCGTGGTGCGCGACGCGGCCCGGTCGTTAGGAAAGGAGCTGGACTTCTCGGTCGAAGGCCGGGAGATCGAGCTGGATCGGGCGCTGCTTGACCAGATTGGCGATCCGCTGGTCCACCTGCTGCGTAATGCGATCGATCACGGGCTCGAACAGCCTGACGAGCGCGTGCAAGCCGGGAAGCCGGGGACAGGGAAGCTGATCCTGTCGGCGGCGCGCGACCGCTCATCGGTTGTGATTCGTGTCACCGACGACGGGCGTGGAATCGATCGCGCCCGCATTCTGGCCCGTGGCCAGGCCGAAGGAGTCCTCGATCAGGCGCGGTCTGAACTCTCGGACGAGGACCTGCTCAAGATGATCGCGCGTCCCGGCTTTTCCACGGCGGAGCAGGTGACCACGCTGTCGGGCCGGGGGGTCGGCGTCGACGCCGTGGTGAGCCGCGTGCGCTCGATGGGCGGCTCCGTCGAGTTGCGCTCGACGCTGGGAAAAGGAACGTCGATCACAATTCGACTTCCCGTCACGCTGGCGATCATCCAGGCGCTGTTGGCCCGGGTCGGGAGTGAGACGTACGCGCTGCCCCTGACCCACGTGCGGGAGACACTCCAGCTCACGCCGTCCGTGGTGCGACGGGTGCGCGGGACGGACGTCCTGGTGCTGCGCGACGAGGTCCTGCCGCTCCTCAGTCTGCGGCAGATCGTGGACCTTCCGGTCCGGGACGCGGAGGGGAGCCAAGTCGTCGTATTGGAGGTGGCGGACAGGCGGGCGGGCCTGGTCGTGGATCAGCTGCGCGGGCAACAGGAGATCGTGGTCAAGCCGATCGACAGTGCTCGCGGAGCAGCGTCGTGCTTCAGCGGTGCGACGATCCTCGGCGATGGAATACCCGCGCTGATCCTCGAGGCGACCAGTCTTCTGTAAGGGGAACGCGATGAACGAACTCTTGAGCCTGAAGCCGATGCAGATGGACGCCCTGCGGGAAGTGGCGAACATCGGCGCTGGGCACGCGGCAACGGCGCTGTCGCTGATGACGTCGCAGCGGATCATGATCAGCGTGCCGCGCATCAGCGTCACGCCGCTCGAAGACGTCCCTCCCCACATCGGCATGCCCGAGGAACCCGTCGCGGCGGTGCTGATGAACATGCTCGGCGACCTGACGGGGCGCACGCTGCTCGTTTTTCCGCGCGAGACCGCCATGCGCGTCGCCGAGATGATGCTTCGGCGCCCCGCGAACAGTTGCACCGAGCTGGGACAGCTCGAACAGTCGGCGATCATGGAGGCCGGCAACATCCTCAGTGGCGCGCACATGAATGCGCTGAGCGACTTCATGGGCATCATGCTGCTGCCGTCGCCACCCAGCCTGGTGATCGACATGTCTCGCGCGGTGCTGACGACTGCGCACCTGCAGTTCGGAGACGACCCGAACTACGTGTTCTGCGTCGAGACCGAGTTCTACATGCGGGACGAAGGACAGCGCGTGCGCGGCTTCTTCCTGCTGCTGCCCGACGCCCCGTCACTGAAGGCCATCCTTCGGTCGGTGCGGGGCCCCAGACCGCGCGCCCCCCGTTTACAACCGGGCGGGCCGGGGGCAACGCCCCGGGGCCCCCCCGGCC
>JBKKBS010000127.1:0-4782 GCA_046713815.1 Tepidiformaceae bacterium | reverse complement strand
GTGTCACTCCGCCCGAATCAATGTCCTTGATTCGCCTGGCAATCTCCGAGGCCCAGGGCGTCATCGTAGCCCGATGCCTTCTGGACACTGTCGACCAGGTCCCAGGCAAGGCGCTGCCAATCCTCTTCGCCGAGCTGCATGGCCGCGTTTCGAATTTCCGCCAGTGTCGTCACAGAGTGCCTCCGTCATCCCCCATTCTATCAGGTCACCCGCGCAGCGCGGCCCCGAGTTCTTTCTGGAGGCGGGTGAGGAGCCCCTGTTCAATACGGGCCACGTCGGTGTCCGTGAGGGTGCGGTCGGGGGCCTGGTAGCGGAGGCTAAGGGCGATCGACTTCTTGCCCTCGGGCATTCCCGGGCCGCGGTACTCGTCGAAGATTTCGGCGGCGATGCGCACCGAACCGGAACGATGGGCGCGCACGAGCTGGAGGACACGTCCGCCGGGCACGTCGCCATCGACGACGAGTGCGATGTCGCGCAGCACTTCCGGGAAGCGGGACGGGGGCGCATAGTCCGGCCGCTCAGGGAGATGGCGCACCAGGTCTTCCGGCCAGAGTTCGAACAGGAAGACGGACTCATCGAGGTCAAACGATGACGCCGTAGCGGGGTGCACTTGGGCAACGACGCCGACGACATCCCCACTGACCACCACCTCCGCGGTGTGGCCGGGCAGCAGCCCGTAGCAGTCGGCGGGACGAAATGCCGCCGCGACGCCAACGTCATCGAGCATTGCTTCCACGGCGCCCTTCGCGTCGTAGAAGTCGAGCCTGTCGGCCCCAGCACGAGTCCAACGTGACTCACGCGTGCCGAGCAGCACGGCACAGAGCACAGGCCGCTCGTGCGGGAGGTCGGCTTCCGTGGGCACGTATTCGAAGCCGATTTCGAAGAGCCGAAGCGCGCCTTCGTGGTGAGGGCGATTGGCGGCGGCCGTTTGCAGCAGCGCGGCGCGCAGGCTCGTGCGCATGAGGCTGTGTTGCGAGGCCACCGGATTCACCATCTTCAGTGGCGATTGTCGGGAGGCATCGCCTGGCGGCACCACTTTCGCGAGGGTGGCTGCATCGCTCAACGTGTACGTGATGATCTCCTGGTAGCCGAGGCTCGCCGCCAGATCTCGCAGTCGCTCGCGCAAGTCCGGCACAGGCCGCGGCTCCGCGGGGGGGAGCGATCCGCGCAGTGAGGTCGCGGGGAGTTGGTCGTAGCCGTGGATGCGCCCGAGCTCCTCGATCACGTCATCGGGGATGTGCACGTCCGGACGCCAGTAGGGCGGAGTGGTGACGATGGCGTCCGCCTCCTCGACGGTCGAGAACCCGAGCGCAGCCAGGATGCGCATGGCTTCGGGGCGTGGAATCGTCATCCCCAGCACCCGCTCAAGGCGCGCGTCGGTCAGGCGAATCGCACGTATTTCAAGCGGGGTCGGGTACAAATCAACAATGCCCTTCGCGACGCGGCCCCCCGTGAGTTGCTCGAAGAGATGGAGGGCGCGTTGCTGGGCGTAGATCGCCATGTCCGGGCCGATGCCCTTTTCGAAGCGGAGGGAGGCTTCCGTGCGCAGCTTCAGAAGGCCGGAGGTGCGGCGGATTGAGCCGGGCTGGAAGTTCGCCACTTCGAGAAGCACAGTGCGCGTGTTCGCGTTCACTTCGCTGTTGCCGCCGCCCATGACGCCGGCCACACCCACAGGCCCTTCGCCATCGCAGATCATGAGCATGTCGGGATCGAGCGCACGGTCGACGCCGTCGAGCGTGGTCAGCCGTTCACCGGGCTTCGCGCGTCGAGCGACGATACGCCTGACCCGCACGAGGTCGTAATCGAAGGCGTGGAGGGGCTGCCCGGTCTCGAGCATGACGTAGTTCGTGATGTCGACGACGTTGTTGATGGGGCGCATGCCGAGGCGCTGAAGGCGCTCCTGCAGCCAGGCTGGCGACGGGCCGAGCTGCACGTCCTCGATAACGGAGGCCGTGAAGCGGCGGCAGAGGTCGGGGTCCTCGATCGTGACAGAAACGAGGCCTTCGATCGGGCCGCCGGACTCTTGATACGTGAGGTCTGGCTCGCGGAGCGGGTTTCCTGTGAGAGCGGACACCTCACGGGCAAATCCGAGGACGCCGAGGAGGTCGGCACGGTTCGCCCAGGTGGAGATGTCGAACAGCACATCCCCGAGTTGTTCGACGAGCGGGCGGCCGACCCTGGCATCCGCCGGCAACACGAGAATGCCTTCGTGCTCGGCGCTCAAACCGAGCTCGCGCTCGCTGAGGACCATGCCCGCGGAGTCGACGCCCCGAATCGGGCGGAGCTTGAGGACCGTCGCCTCACCGCTATGGCCATCGAACAGGCGTGCTCCCTCGGTAGCGAACGCAACCTTCTGCCCAACGGCAAGATTGGGTGCGCCGCAGACGACCTGCTGACGCCCCTCGCCCGTCTCGACGGTCGCGATACGCAGGCGGTCGGCGTTGGGATGGGGGTCAACCGCGACGACTTCGGCCACGCGGATGGTCGCGGGATCCCAGTCGGCGCCGATCGTTTCCCAACCCTCGACCTCGGCCGTCGCGTCTATCAGCCGGCGAGCGAGTTCGGGGACCGGGAGGTCGACATCGACGTAATCGCGCAGCCAGGAGAGGAGGAGTTTCATTGGGCGGCCTCGTCCGCCACGCCCCACTCCACTCGGCTTTCGGCTGTCTGCTGTCGGCTATCGGGTCGGTGGTCGCCATCCGCCGTCGCCATTAAAACTGCCCCAAAAACCGCAGGTCGTTCGCATAGAAGTGACGGATATCGTCGATCCCCCAGCGGAGCATGGCGACGCGCTCGATGCCGATCCCGAAGGCGAAGCCCGTGTGCTTCGAGGAGTCGTAGCCGGCCTTGTCGATGATCTCCGGGTGGACCATTCCCGCGCCAAGGATCTCGATCCAGCCGCTGCCATGGCAGGTGGAGCACCCGCTGCCCGCGCCCTTACAGATAAAGCAGTCCATCGCCATCTCCACGCCCGGCTCCACGAAGGGGAAGTAGCTGTGGTGGAAGATGATCTTGCGGTCCTGGCCGAACATGCGTCGCGCGAACTCGTAGAGCGTCCCCTTGAGGTCGCTCATGCGCACCCCCTCATCCACCGCCAGACCTTCGATCTGGGTCAGCATCCATTCATGGGAGGCGTCGGTCGCCTCCTGGCGGTAACACTTCCCGGGGACGACGACGCGTACTGGCGGCTCCGGGGTGCGCTCCATGACCCGCACCTGGTTGGGCGAGGTGTGCGTGCGCAGCAGCATCTTCCGTTCGCCATCGATGATCGTGTCGACCCAGATGGTGTCCCACATGTCGCGGGCGGGATGGTCCTCGGGGATGCGCACGCCGTCGAAGTTGTAGGCTGCCCACTCGACTTCCGGGCCCTCAGCCACGCGGAAACCAAGGTCGCGAAAGACATCGAGGCAATCGCGCATTGTCTGGGTGACGGGGTGGAGGCGCCCGAGCGGCTGGGGGCGGCCGGGAAGGGTTACATCGAGGGCGGCGCTCGTGGTGAGCTCCGATAGCGCCGCCTGTTTGCGTTGTCCACGCGCCTCGTTGAGTGCGGATTCAAGGGTGTGCTTGAGGGCATTCACGGCTGCGCCGAAGGAGGCGCGCTGTTCCGGCGGCTGCTCTCGGATGGAGCCGACGAGCCCGGTCACCCGCCCCTCCTGGCGACCCAACCAGTGCACACGCCAGTGCTCGATGGCCGCGTCGTCCGTCGCCGATGCGAGTGCCGTGAGCGCTTCTTGCTCGAGTTCAGAGAGGTCTGGCTCGGCCATGGGAGCAGTGAGTATACCGTGCGGCCCTTTGCATGAACCATTCCGCACCAGTGCGGTGAGGCGCCGCTCGTTAGACTGGGGCGTGGTGGCTGAGAGCTGGATGTGGGACGAGACGCTGTTCGCGGGCGCCGCGCCGTATTACGACGCGGGCCGCCTGCCCTATGCGCCCGGACTGGCGGAGGCCCTGTCCCTGACGCTCGGGCTCGATGGCCGGGGACGGCTGCTCGACGTGGGCTGCGGGCCGGGCACGCTGACCTTGCGGTTCGCGCACTTCTTCGATGAGGCCGTGGGCCTGGATGCGGACGCCGGCATGCTGGCCGAGGCCCATCGGCTTGCGTACGAACGCGGCGTCGCCAACGTTCGCTGGGTACGTATGCGGGCGGAGGAGCTCCCGGCGAATCTTGGGATGTTCCGCGTCGTGACCTTCGGCGCTTCGTTTCACTGGATGGAACGAGCGCAGGTAGCGGCGGCGGTGAAAGGGATGCTGGAACCCGGTGGAGTGCTCGTTCATGTGGACAACCACCACCAGGAAGGAGTGACTCCGCGCGCGGCGGCCACGCTCCCGCCACCACCAGAAGGCGCGATTGCCGAGTTGCGGCGGCGATACCTCGGCCCGGATCGCAGAGCTGGCCAGGGAGTGCGCAACACCTCGCCCAACGATGAGGACGCCGTCTTTCGCGCGGCAGGCTTCACCGGTCCGGAACGGGTGTGCGTGCCAGATGGGCGCTTACTGGAGCGGAGCGTAGACGAACTGGTGGCGAATGTGTTCTCGAGCTCGAACTCGGCTCCGCACCTGTTCGGGGAGCGCGTCGCGGAGTTCGAAGCCGACCTCAGGCGCATGCTGGAGGAGGCGTCCCCGCTGGGATCGTTCGCGGTGGAGCTCCCGGACAACGAACTCAAGATCTGGCGCCTATCCTGACGCAACCGTGGCAGGAGTAGCGTGGCAAGATGGATCGACCGGAGGACGAAGCAATGAAGCTACTAACGGATGCATTCAAATACAACGCCTGGGCAACGC
>JBKKBS010000126.1:0-5606 GCA_046713815.1 Tepidiformaceae bacterium | reverse complement strand
CTGCTAGGCCCCTCGGCGGGACACTGGTTCGGCACCGATGACCTCGGCCGCGACACCTTCAGCAACGTGGTCTATGGCACTCGAGCGGCCCTCCTCGTCGGCCTCGTCACGGCGGCCACATCTCTCGCCATAGGCGGCACCGTGGGCATCGTGTCGGCTTTCTTCGGGGGCTACATAGACGACTTTCTGATGCGCATCACCGAGACCTTCCAGCTCATGCCCCGGTTTTTTCTTGCGCTTCTCATGATTACGGTCTTTGGTAGCGGGCTCTGGCTGGTCTCGCTCGTCCTGGGGATCACGTTTTGGCCCGGCACGGCCCGCGTGCTGCGCGCCCAGGTGCTCACGTTGCGAGGCCGGGAATTCGTCGATGCAGCGAGGGCCATGGGGGCTGGAAACGTGCGGATCATGGTGCGGCACATCCTTCCCAACGCGTTCGCGCCCGTGATCGTGATTGCCGCCACACAGGTGGGTGGTGCAATTCTCACTGAAGCAGGCCTCAGCTTCCTCGGCCTTGGCGATCCCACGCTGGTCACCTGGGGACAGATGCTCAACGACTCCCAGCGCTTCCTTCGGATCGCCTGGTGGCTGTTCGTCTTCCCGGGTGCCGCGCTAATGTCGACTGTCCTTGCGACCACCATGATCGCCGACGGCCTGAACGAGGCCTTCCGCCCGCGCACACGCTGACACGGCACCGTGAGTGCACGGCTCCGAACGACACGAGATGGCGATTGCGACGCCCGCGTTCCCGATTCAGGCGATTCACGGGTTTAGCCCGAATGCCTGCCGCGGACACCCGTGCGACACCGGCATACGGAGCCCGGAACCACTTTCGTCGCGGAGCAGCTCAGGCTCGTGCAGAATGCCAGCACACACACGCCACCCAAGGAGTCAGCTCATGAACGTCGGAGTCACGCTTTTCGCCCAGAACTACGTCGATTGGGACCGCTTCGAGCAGGTCGAGGCCAATCCCGGCGCCGATTCACTTCCCCAGCTCGTGCCGGACTCTCAAATTTACCAGGAGCAGTTCCACCTCGGCCGTCTCGTCGAACCACTCGGTTTCGACTCTCTCTGGACGGTGGAGCACCACTTCACGCCCTACACAATGGTGAACAATCCGACCCAATTCCTCGCCTATTTCGCCGGCAGCACCCAGAGGATTGGGATGGGCACGATGGTCGTCGTGCTTCCCTGGCACGACCCGATCGCCGTGGCCGAGGGGTATGTCGCTCTCGACCACATGCTCAACGGACGCAGTCTGAAGGTCGGCCTGGGCCGCGGCCTCGGCATTCGCGAATACAACGGCCACCGCGTCCCCATGGAGGAGTCGCGCGAGCGCTTCAAGGAGTCACTTGACGTCCTGCGCGGCGTGCTCACCAACGAGTGGTTCTCCTTCGACGGCCAGTACAACCAGATCCCGCGCACCTCGCTGCGCCCCCGCCCCCGGCCCGATAGCGAGCTCATGGACAACCTCTACATCGCGTGGGGAAGCCCGAGTTCCATGCCCGTTGCGGCACACGAGAACTGCAAGCCCCTCTTCATTCCCCAGAGGCTCTGGGAAGAACACCGGCAGGAGTTGGGTGAGTACAACCGTATCCGCGTCGAAGATCATGGCTGGAAGCCCGAACGGCCGACAGTGGTCTGCTGGGTGTATTGCGCCGAGACCGATGCCGAGGCCGAGGAGGGCGCTCGCCAATATCTTCCTGAATACGGCGACAGCGCCCTGCGCCACTACCAGTTCCTGGGCGAGCACCTGCAGGGCCTCAACGGCTACGAGTATTACGCCCAGATGGCGAAGCTGCGGGCCGCGCTCCCGCCCGATACGGACCTGGCCGCCATCTACCTCCAGAACAATGTCTGGGGCAGCCCCGCCACCTGCATCGAGAAACTCGAGCGCATCAACAGCATGATGGGAGCTGACGAGTTCGTGGCCGTCTTCTCCTACGGTTCCATGCCCGTCGGCAAGGCCGAGGCGAGCATGCGTCTCTTCGCCCGCGAGGTCCTTCCCGTTGTCCAGGCGCTCTCGCCGGCCGAGGTGCCGCTGCTCGTGTCGTAGACGACGCCGTTCATCAGGTGGCCGAGCGATTCGCTAGCGAAAGTGACGGCGCCATGCCGCCCGTGCCGCGTGGAAGCCGCACATCCCGTGTACGCCCGCGCCCGGCGGTGTGGACGAGGAACAGAGGAAGATCGCGGGATCCGGCGTCGTGTAGGGGTTCGGGCGTGGGAACGGCCGCATCAGTAACTGGCGTCCCGCATGGGTGCCCCCCGCGATGTCTCCGCCGATGTAGTTATCGTTGCTCCCCGCGATTTGCGCCGGCGAGAGCGTGTGCCGCGCGAGGACGAGATCCCGCCAGCCCGGCGCGAAGCGCTCGATCTGGGCCTCCATCCGTCCCGTCATGTCCTCCGTGCAGCCGTGAGGCACATGGCAATACGCCCACAATGTCTGCTTGCCCTCGGGCGCTCGCGTTTTGTCCGCGACCGACGCCTGCGCCACGATGACGAACGGCCGCTCAGGCGCCTGCCCAGCGTTGACGGCCCGTTCCGCTTGCTCAATTTCCTCCGGTGAACCGCAGACATGGACCGTGCCAGCATCGGCGCAAGCCGAGGCGGTCCACGGGACGGGCCCCGAGAGCGCGTAGTCGACCTTGAAAACCGCCGCGCCATACCGGTACCGGCCCAGTTGCCAGCGGTAGATGCCGTTGAACCGCTCGCCCGCGATCTCCAACAACTGGCGCGGAGTGACGTCGAAGAGATAGGCACGCGCTTCGGGGAGATCCCGCATCGTCGCGATGCGTTCGTTGCAGATGATCTCTCCGCCGAGATCCTTCAGCATCGTCGCGAGCGCACGCGTGATGCTCGCCGAGCCGCCTTCCGCGAATGGCCAGCCCACGGCGTGCCCGGCGGCCACGAGCATGAGCCCGAACGACGCCGTGAACGGTTGATCCAGTGGCAAGGCGGAATGGGCAGCACACCCCAGGAAGAGCGCCCGCGCCTCTTCGCCGTTGAACCGCGCACTGGCGTATGACATCGCGGGGCGAAGCGCCGCGAACCCGAACTTCGCCATCAACACCGGGTGTCGGGGCATGCGTACCAACGGACCAAGTGTCCCCTCCACAAGTTGCGGCCAGTTCCGAGTCAGAAGCCCGAACGTGTCGCGCCATGCCTGGGCGTCGCCGCGGAGGCCGTCTGCCGTGCTCTCGATCGTGGCGCCAAGGACGGCCGCCCTGCCCCCATCCAACGGGTGCGCCAACTGCACCTTTGGGATTGCCCAGCGATGGCCATAGCGCTCCAACTCCAGCCGCTGGAGAAAGGGCGACGACGCCCCGAAAGGGTGAACCGAAGAACACACATCGTGCAAATAGCCGGGTAACGTCAGCTCTTCCGTGCGCGTCCCGCCTCCGGGGCTGGGCGCGGCTTCGTACACACGCACCGCGAGGCCCTTCCGCGCGAGCGCCACGGCTGCGGACAGTCCATTGGGCCCGGAGCCAACAACAACGGCATCGAGCGTCATCTCGGCGAGCCCCGTCCCAGGCGCTTTGCGCTGGACAGGATTCGTTGGAGCTGCGTGCGAATCGCCGCGTTGTTCCACGTATTCCCCACGCGCGACCACTGCCGGGCCGAATCCTCGAGTGTGGACTCCATCTCGATCCCGGGGGCCTGGCCAAGGTGTGCGGCAACGCGTTTCAACGTGTCACGCCAGAACTCTTCCTCCCGCCGGTGGCCGCCCAGCGTGAGGCCGAACTCATACAGAGGGTCGCTGGCGCGCATGAGCAACTCGACTTCGATGCGCGTACCTTCCGGCGTCTGTTCGCCGCGAAACGTCACCCAGCCCGCGAACATGTGGCCTTCGATGGTGATGAGCGTAAAATGATCCTCCGCCGATGCAAGTACCATCAGGCCTGTCGCAACGCGCGCGCCCGCCGGCAGCTCCAATTCGGCGCCCGCCACCTCATCCTCCGCTATGCGGTCCACGACGAACTCGTTAGTTCCCGGCCAAAAGTCCGAGAAACGGTGCTTCCACATGCCGATCACCATGACTGGCGAGAGATCCGCCGGAAGGACCATCCAGAATCGCTTGTGCCACAGCTGGCCGAAGCCAGTGCTGGGAGCGCTCACCCGTCTCCCGGCGATGTTCGGCAGATCCGCTTCCGGGAGTTCATCCGGCCGTACGCGCGCGTCCGCGCGATGGTCTCCGTGAGGACGCTTGGCCAACGGATTGTGCACGATCGACAGTGTGTCCCGCCGCGCGCCCGCTTTACCACGGCCCAGCGCGAGCGCCGCCTGGATCGTCCCGATTCCCGCACCTCTACAGCCCCTCTCATGATGGTGCTGCAACGTTGCCAACGCCTCACGCGTTGGCAGGCCGTATCCTGCGCAAATGCACGACGTCGTGGTGGTTGGCGGCAGTCTCGCGGGGGCGATGACCGCATTCCACCTCGCCCGCGCCGGGCGCGACGTTGTGCTGCTGGAGCGGACCGCGAACCCGCCCCGCTCGAAAGCATGCGGCGAGGGGCTTTTCCCCACCGGCGTGCGCGAACTGGAACGCGCCGGGCTCGGAGATGCGCTCACCTCCGTGTCCGTGGCGCTCGACGGCGTGCGCTTCCACGCCGGCCCACACGTCGCGACTGCTCGCCTCACGCGTGATGGCGCCACTGCCCGCGGCGTGCGGCGGGACCTCCTCGACCCATTGGTCCTCGACCTCGCCCGCGCAGCCGGTGTCCAGGTGCGGACCGGCCTCGCGGTCACGGGACTCCGCATCGAACAGGGCCTCGCCAGCGGCGTATTGACCGCTACGGGCCAGGTCGACGCACGCGTGGTCATCGGCGCGGACGGTCTGAACTCTCGCATTCGGCGGCTCGCGGGCCTGGACGACGGCCGGCACAGCGGCCGTTACGGCGCCTCCATGCACGTCCGCCTTCAAGTCCCCACTCAACCATGGGTCGACATTCACTTCGAACGCGACTGCGAACTCTACCTTACCCCGGTGGGGCCGAACGAGATGAACGTCGCCGTCCTCGCCCGCAAGCCATTCATGGCGTCCTTTGCAGGAGACCTGGCGGGCAACCTTGGTTCGTTGTTAGAGTCCCACGGCTCCTTGGCCGGATCCTGGGAGCCGAGTTCGAAGGCGATGGCTGCCGGGCCCTTCGGCCGCCGCGCCTGGCGGCCGTGGCGGGGAAACGTCGTACTCGTGGGTGACGCCGCCGGGTTCTTCGACGGCATTACGGGCGAGGGCATGTCGCTCGCGCTCGTGTCCGCGCGGCACTGCGCCCTCGCCGTCGATCGCTACCTCGCCGAGGCCGGCTTCGAAGCCTTCCGCCGCTACGCCCGCATACGGCGCGGGCTGGCGCGCAACTCAGATCTCCTGGGAGGCGTCTCCCTCGCCTTGGGAGAGCGCCCCGCCCTGGCAGAGTGGTCCGTTCGAAACCTCGCCCGCCGTCCCGCCACATTCGACAGGCTCGCCGCCATCAACGCCGGCGAACTGGGATTCTCGGCGTTGCGGCCGCGCGATGCCCTGGCGCTGGCCCTGGGACTCTGAAGCTGCTACCAAACTCCGGGGATGAACCGCTTTCGCGTGCGAAAATACGCCGTGTATCCTGGCAATCGATCCA
>JBKKBS010000125.1:0-2826 GCA_046713815.1 Tepidiformaceae bacterium | reverse complement strand
CCAGCACAAGGCCGCCGACATGGTGACGGATGTCGACGGCATGCGCTTCATCATGTACAAGGCCGCCTGGGCAACCTCCGAGGACGAAGACTCAGCCGACATGGACACGGCCATGGCAAAGGCCTGGTGCAGCGACGCCAGCCGCCGCGTGGTCGCCCACGGGCAGCAGATCCATGGCGGCATCGGATTCACCAAGGACTACATCATACAGCTCTTCTTCCGCCGCCAAAAGCGCGCGGAGCTCTTCTGGGGCGACGGCGACTTCCATCGCGAGCGCGTCGCCGAGATGCTGGAGATCTAAACACCGCCAGTGGCTGAGCGACTGGGAGCCGGGCATTGTCCCGGCTCCTGTCCTATCCGGGCATGAGAGATTCCACGATGAGACCACGCTGGCTCGCACTCGCGCTCTTCGCCGCCACCACCTTCGCCGCCGGTTTGTCCGCGGCGTGTGGCGATGATGGCGGGTCCGAGAATTCGGGCGGGGCCGGCGGCAGCGACGATGCGTATGTCGCCTCGATGTGCGAGGCCTACGACAGTTTTGCGGACACCTTCGCGAAGCTCCTGAACGAGCGCATCACCCAGGATCCGTCGAACTCGCCGAAAAGTCCGAAGGAAGCGCTGCAACTGTACGTCATCCCCTTTGAGAACCTTGTATCGGGCATGGAAGACGCAAACCCGCCGAACGACGTCAAGAAGCACCACGCCGACATGGTGAAGGCGCTAAAATCCACGCTAAAGAAGGCGAACGACGGCGACACGAACGCCTTTGCCGCCCTCGCGAGCCCCCAGCTGCGTAATCTCCCGGCCGACGTCAAGGCGCGCCTAAACGAGGCGGCGCGGGTAAACACGGATTGCCAGGACGCAAGCTTCTCGTTCCAATAACTCATGTCCGCCGCCGCCCTACGCCCCCTTGTTGAGAAGACGGCTCCGCCCGGCACGCCCGCCAGGCGCAACCGATGTACCATGCTTGAGGGGTTCGTCCCCGCATTCGCCACGTCAGACCTGAAGGAGAATCCCATTCGATGAAGACACCCCGCTGGTTCAAACTGGTCGCCCTGGGCGCGACGCTCGCCTCGCTCGGACTGCTCGCTGCCTGCGGTGGCGACGATGACGACGACTCAGCCAGCGACGACGTCAAGGCCTCCGACGTGAAGGCGACCGGCTCGGACGAGAAGTACGTCGCCTCGCTTTGCAAGGCGACGCTCGACTTCACGAACGCTTTGCAGAAAATCGACCCGGCTGCCGTGAGCGATGAGTCGAAGATCTACGACGTGCTCGAAAAGCCCTACGAATCATTCGTCAACGCCGTGGAGGACGCCAATCCGCCCAAGGATCTGAAGGAGTACCACGTCGAGGCCTTGCGGCAGTTGAAGGTTGGCCTCAAGGCGATCAAAGACAAGGACCAGAACGCCATCGAGGCGATCGGTGACGCGAACTTCCCCGACGTGCCGGACTCGGTCCAGGAGCGCATGGACAAGGCCGCCAAGGACAACAAGGACTGCCAGGAGGCTGGCGTCGACTTCACCGAGTAAGCAGGGAGACGGCATGCGCTACGTGATCTTCGGTGCCGGGGCGATCGGTGGAGTGATCGGTGGCCGGCTGGCGCAGCACGGCCACGATGTCCTCCTGCTCGCTCGCGGCGCGCACCTGGAGGCCATCCTCGCGAATGGCCTCGTGCTCGAGTCGCCCGTCGAACGCGTGACCCTTGCCATCCCCGCCGCCGCAGGCCCCGAAGCGGTGGAATGGCGCGCGGACGACGTCGTCATCCTCGCGATGAAGACGCAGGACTCCGAGCCTGCGTTGAAACAGCTCGCGCTCGTGGCGCCACCGACGGTAGCCGTGGTCTGCGCCCAAAACGGCGTCGAAAACGAGCGTCTCGCGGCCCGTCGCTTTGCCAGGGTCTACGCCGTGCCCGTGATGCTGCCAGCGACGCACCTTGATCCCGGCATCGTCCAGGCGAACTCCGGGACGGCCGTGAGCGGCGTCCTCGACGTCGGAGTCTACCCGGCAGGGGTCGATGATTTGGCCCGCAGCCTGAGCGCGGCCCTCGCGTCTTCGGGGTTCAGTTCCGAGCCCGACATCACGGTGATGCGAAAGAAGTACGCCAAGTTGCTGATGAACCTCGGCAACGCCCTGCAGGCCGCCTGCGGCGAGGCGGACACGCGTTCCATCGCCGCGGAGGCGCGCAACGAGGCTGTGGCCTGTTACCGCGCCGCCGGCATCGATTTCGCCAGCGAGGAGGAGGACCGCGTCCGGCGCGGAGATTCCATTCGGATCATGCCCATCGCCGGACAGCGCCGCGCGGGCGGCTCCACCTGGCAGAGCCTCGCGCGGGGACACCGGACGGTAGAGGCAGACTGGCTGAACGGCGAGATCGTGCTGCTTGGGGCCTTGCATGGCGTGCCCACGCCCGTGAACCGCGTGCTCCAGTGCGTCGCAAACCGCCTTGCCGCCGCCGGATCGCCGCCGGGCACGATGAGCGCTGACCAAGTGAAGGCCGAGATTGACGCGGAGCGGGCGGGAGTGGCGACGTTAGTCTAGCCCGTGCCTGGCTGGGCTCCCTGTGGCCGTGGGGCGTTCAGTGAACGACCGCGGGGAGAATCATCCGTTTGCACGGTTGCGACAGGCCCGTGTTTGGAGTTGCCACGGCGCCAGAGGAGATGTGATGACAGTCTTGGAAGTGAGCGGGGACGAGCGCTCGCCTGTGCCCTCAGCCGAAGTGCTGGCACGGTGGCAATTGGAGCCAGTGCGCTACCTGGGAGGCACGAGGAATCAGCACTGGCTCGTGCTTGCCGGTCATAGCCATCTAGTCTTGCGCGCATATTC
>JBKKBS010000124.1:0-5004 GCA_046713815.1 Tepidiformaceae bacterium | reverse complement strand
CGAACACGTCGGGGCGCGTGTAGTGGCCCGCGTGGTCGGCGATCAGCTTGTTCGTCATGAGCGTGCCCAGGTTCCCGGTCGCCGTGAGGATGCCTTCCTCGTCAAGCAGCGGCCCCGCGAGCATGTCCCCGCTGGGACTGATGATGCCCGACTCACCGTTGCACTCCATCACGACCTCGCGGTACTCCTCCGGGATGTCCTGGGAGCGCAGGAGGCCGCCGGCCATCACGACGTACGCGGTCGCTTGCATGGCGAAGGCGCGCGAGAGCACGAGTTGGCGCGTGAAGCTGCCGCCCGGCCACGCGCCGGCGTGGATCTGCACGCCCTGGGCGATGAGCGCATAGCCCGGCAGCACCATCTGGTGCTCCCAGCAGTTCAGCCCGCCGAGCCGCCCATACGGCCGCTCGTAGACGCGCAGCGAGCTGCCGTCGCCTTCGCCCCAGACCGCGCGCTCCCAGAACGTCGGCTTGAGCTTGCGATGCTTCCCGAGGATCTTCCCCTCGCGCCCGATGAAGAGGAGCGTGCAGTAGATGGAGCCGTCGGTCGTCGAATCGCGCTCCGCCACGCCGATGGCGACATCGATGCCCGCGCGTTTCGCCGCCTCGCAGAGCGTGTCCGTGGCTGGCGACGGGACGCGCACGCCGTTCGCCATGAACTGACGGTATGCCTTGCGCGTGGCCGGGTGGTCCGCAAAGCGCACGAACGAGGCGTAGCCAGAGACCCACGTCTCGCCGAACACCGCCAGGTCCGCGCCCCTCGCTCCCGCCTGGTCGATCAGCCCGCACGCCTTCTCGATGCTCGCGTCGCGGTCGAGATAAACCGGCACGGCCTGCACCGCCGCCATCGTGAAATCGCGAAACTCGTCACCCATGACACACCTCCGCGGCGCAGCTTCTCTTCGTCCGCACCGCGCGACGATGAAAACACAACGGCGCGAAGAAGCAAAGCCGAAACCGCCAAACATCGTCGCGAGGGCACCCACGCGCTCGGTCCCGGTCGCGCAGCCTATCGCGAGGCATCGACGCACAAATGTCCAAGCCCCCGAACTCGCCCCGAGGTACTCTGACGCAATCAACCACGGAGGATACGAATGGCGTGGGGATTGACGACAAGCATCCGCGTGCGCGACATGCAGACCGCGCTCGACTTCTACACCGGGGATCTCGGTTTCGTGCTCAAACGCGGGACGGCCGAGGAGGGAAACTGCTCGCTTGATTTCGGCGACTCGCACATCATGCTCGAAACGCCTGGCACGTTTTATTCGCCCGCCTACAACGACGCCATCCGTGGGCGCATCGGCACGCCATCGGCGTCCGCGCTCTACATCGAGGCCGAGAACCTCGACGGCCTGTGGAAGCGCGTCTCGGAGTCGAGCGTGAAGGTCATGGACCCGCTCGCCGCACGCGACTGGGGCCAATCCGAATTTACCGTCGAAGACCCGGACGGCACCTGGCTCACGTTCTGGCACGCTCTTGGAGCGCCGGAGAGTTAACACGGAGGAACGAAGAGACGAAGGTTAATCACTTCGTGTCTTCGTCTCTTCGTGTTCGACCGTTTCCAGTCTCGACTATTTCGGCGGCCCGGCGACCGCCAGCAGTGCGCTCTCAAGGATGTCGCAGGCGCGGTCGATCTCGTCGTCTGTGACCGTGAGCGGAGGCATGAGGCGGACGGCGTTGGGGCGCGGGTTGTTCGCGAGCAGTCCCCGCTCCCGGCAGGCGGCGACCACGTCCGCGGACACGTCGCGCGAAAGCCCGATCGCGAGCAGCAGTCCCCGTCCCCGCACCTCCGTCACCACCGGGAGGCGGTCTTCGAGGGAGCGGAGGCGCGTCACCAGGCGCTCCGAGGCGCGCGCCGCCTGCGCCGGCAGGTCGTTGTCGAGGATGTAGTTGAGAGTGGCGACGCCGGTCGCGGTCGCGAGCGGGTTTGCGCCGAAGGTGGTGCCGTGGTCGCCGGGCACGAGGTGCGCGGCGACAGCCTCTTTCGCCAGCATCGCGCCGATGGGCACTCCGCCGGCGAGCCCCTTCGCGAGGCAGACGATGTCCGGCTCAATGCCTTCCTGCTCGTAGGCGAAGAGCGTGCCCGTGCGGCCGTTGCCCGTCTGGATCTCGTCTAGGATGAGGAGCAGGCCGCGCTCGTCACACCAATCGCGGATGCCCTGCAGGTAGCCCGGCGCGGGCATGTTGACCCCGGCCTCGCCCTGGATCGGCTCCAGGAGCATGGCCACCGTGCGCTCCGTCGTCGCGGCCCTGATCGCGTCGAGGTCGTTCCACGGGACGTGGAAGAAGCCCGCGGGCATCGGCTCGAACGGCTCGCGATAGCGAACGGTACCGCTCGCGGCCACCGCGCCCATCGTGCGACCGTGGAAGCCGTCGAGCGTCGCGATGATCTCGTAGGCGCCGTTTTTCGTGTCGTGCCCCCAGCGCCGCGCGAGCTTGATCGCGGCCTCGATCGCTTCCGCCCCGGAGTTGCAGAAGAACGCTCGATCGAGGCACGAGTTCTCGACGAGCAGCTTCGCCAGCTCGATCATCGGCGTCGTGTAGTAGAGGTTCGACGTGTGGATCAGTTTTTGCGCTTGGTCCGCGAGCGCGGCAGCAACGACCGGATGCGCGTGGCCGAGCACGTTCACCGCAAGGCCGCCGACGAAGTCGAGGTACTCCTTGCCGTCCGTGTCCCACACACGCGTCCCCTCGCCACGCTCGAGGACGACGGGCTGTCGCCCGTAGTTCTGGAAGAGGTAGCGGTGCTCTTCGGCGATCCAGTCGGTCACGGGAGTGTCTCCTTTTGGCGTCCTGCCCCGGGAGGACGCACAACGGTAAGCGGACATGGTATCCCCCCACCGGCAGCGGCGCGACCGTCAGTAGCGCGACCGTGAGGGAGCGCTTGGGCGCTGGAGCTACGAGTCGTGAGGGCGGCAGTCAGCGTGGCGTTTCCTGGCCCAGCCGCGCTTTCAGCTGAATGGCGCGGCCGCGAGCAACGTGGCATGCACGCCCGGCTCCGTGGATGTCTCGTCCCGCGTCCATGTCGAGTCGTTCAGCCGCCACGCCTGGCGGTCATCGCTCATGAGTTGTTCGAGAAGGCGGTCGAGCTGGGCCTTGTGCTCGGGCGCCCGGACCGGCGCCAACACCTCGATGCGCCCGTCGAGGTTGCGCTTCATCACGTCCGCGCTGCCGATGAAGAACTCCGGGTGCCCGCCGTTCTCGAAGCGGTAGATGCGCGAATGCTCCAGGAAGCGCCCAATCACGCTGACCACGCGCACGTTCTCGCTGATGCCCGCCAGGCCCGGCCGAAGGCGGCAAATCCCTCGTACGACGATATCCACCTTCACACCCGCCATCGACGCCTCGTACAAAAGCCGCGTGAAATCCCGGTCCTCCAGTGCATTCACCTTGAGGGTCACGCGCGCCGCCTTGCCTGCTTTCGCGTTGTCGATCTCGCGCCGGACGCGGGATTCCAGTGCGTTGCGAAGGTTCTTGGGCGCGGTGAGTAGCTCGCGCGATTCCAGGTGGTCCGCGAAGCCCGTGAGGTAGTTGAAGATGCGCACGAGATCCGAGCAGATGCCGGGGTCGGCCGTGAAGAGGCCGAGATCCGTGTAGAGGCGGGCGGTGCGCGAATTGTAGTTTCCCGTGCCGATGTGAGCGTACATCGTCACGCCACCCGCCTCTTCGCGCACCACGAGGCTGATTTTGCTGTGGATCTTCTGGTCGGGATTGCCATAGGCGACGTGGACGCCGGCCGACTCCAGTTTTCGCGCCCAGTCGATGTTGTTCGCCTCATCGAAGCGCGCCGTCAGCTCGACCAGCACGGCCACCTGTTTCCCGCGCCCGGCCGCGTCGATCAGTGACTCGAGGATCGGCGAGTCGGGCGAGGTGCGATACATCGTCTGTTTGATCGCGAGCACGGCGGGATCGCCCGCGGCCTCATCGACAAACCGCGCGACGGTGGCGTCGAACGACTCGTACGGGTGGTGGACGAGCACGTCCCGCTCACGCAGCGATGCGAAGAGCGTGGCCGCATCCGTGACGGCGCTGAACAAGGAAGGCACGGCGGGCGTAAATGGCGGGTCGAACAGGTTCGGGAGCGAAAGCGATGCGATCTGAAAGAGGTCGGCATAATCGAGCAGGGACTCGGTGCGGAAGACATCACGTTCGCGCAAGTCCAACTCTTCGAGCAGGAGCTCCCATTGGGCCGGGTGGACATCGCCCTGCATTTCGAGTGCCACGCTCTCCGCCATGCGCCGCCGCTTGAGTTCGTTCTCGATCACTTCCAGCAGGTCGTCCGCTTCCTCGCCGGGGGTGCCGATCTCCGCGCTGCGGATGACGCGCATGCAGTCCTGGTCGGTGATCTCCATCCCGGGGAAGAGCATGTGCAGATGGGACGCAATCACGTCTTCGAGCGGCACGAAGCGCAATGGCCGCGCCTCCACGAACCGGGGCCGGTTCTCGGGCACCTTCACGCGCGCAAAGCGTTCGAGGCGAGTCACTGGGTGGCGCACGGTGAGCACCAGCGAAAGAGTGCCGCTGGAGATGAACGGGAAGGGATGGGACGGGTCGACGACGAGGGGCGTGAGGACGGGGAAGATGGCCTCTTCGAAGTAGTCGCTGATGCGCGCCTTTTCGGCCGCGTCGAGATCCTGGAAGCGGAGGAACTGGACGCCGTGTTCAGCGAGCGCCGGACACAGCCCGCGTTCCCAGCAGCGGTCCATCTCGCGGCGGATCTTGAAGCAATGCTCGATCACGAGGTCGAGTTGTTCCGCGACAGTACGACCGTCGACCGTGCGCATGCGCGGGTCGCCATCAAGCACACGCCTCAGCCAGCCGACGCGCTTGGCGTAGAACTCATCGAGGTTGCTGGCGGTAATGGCGAGGAACTTCACGCGCTCCAGCAGGAGATTGCGCTCGTCGAACGCCTCGGCGAGCACGCGCTGGTTGAATTCGAGCCAGCTCAGTTCGCGGTTGAGGTAGAGCGCGGGATCATCGAGGTCGACCTCCGGGCCGGGGGCCGGGG
>JBKKBS010000123.1:0-3983 GCA_046713815.1 Tepidiformaceae bacterium | reverse complement strand
GCGCGGCCTGGGCGAAGGGCATGTCTTCGCGCATCTTCACGACGGCGTTCTCGTGCAGCAACATCTTCTCGGCGTAGCTGCCGAGGTTCGCCATCTGCCCGACGGGGGTGCCGTTCCAGCTCAGCTTCGGCGGGTCTTCGCGGCGGCGACGCAGCTCAGGGTTGCGGCAGAGATTGGGGCGGCCGGTGAGGCACATGTCGCAATGGCCGCAAAAGAGCGAGAGGCAGCAGATGACGTGGTCGCCGGGTTTGACGTACGTCACCTGGTTGCCGACGTCCTCGACCACCCCGGCGACTTCGTGGCCGAGGATCACGGGCGTGGGGATGGGATAGAGCCCGTCGACGAAGTGGAGGTCGCTGTGGCAGACGCCCGTGGCGACGGTGCGCACGATGATCTCGTGCGCCATCGGGGAGTCGATGTCGATCTCCTCGATCGTCAGGGGCTGGTGGGGGGCATGGAAGATCGCGGCTTTCATCGGGGTGGAACCTCGTGCGTGAGAGTGGGCGCAGTCTAGCCCGATGTGGGGCCGGCTGCACGTCGCGCGCGCCGACTCGGGGAAGCCGCCTCGTTCGAGGTAGGGAAGGCGCTCGCCTGAGCGTCAACTCCCGGACGGATGAACGTCGCACACTCGCTGACGTTCGCGCTGGGACTGCGCGCCGGAACAGGTAGACTGAGATGGATGGACCTCGACGAAGCAAAGGCGGAGGCGCTCCGGCGCGGCGTCGGCTCGTACGAGCGCCACATCTTCTTGTGCACCGGGCCGGACTGCTGCACACCGGAAGAAGGCGACGCCTCCTGGCAGCGGCTGAAGAAGCGCGTCGCGGCGCTCAACGGCAACCCCGACCGCGGACGCGTCTTCCGCACGAAGGTTGGCTGCCTGCGCATCTGCCACCAGGGGCCGACGGCCGTGGTCTACCCGGAGGGCACGTGGTACGCCTGCATGACGCCGGAAAACGTGGACCGAGTAGTCGATGAGGATCTCATCGATGGGCATGTGGTGGAGGATCTGCGCATTGGGCAGAACCCACTTGGCTAAAGCACATCACGGCGCGCATGGATAATTCCCAGGATTTCCACCTGGTCGCGGACGACCACGTAAATGATCCGGTACGACGACTCGTAGATCTCACGGACCTCCAGCTCTTCCAGCCCCCGGACAACGCGCCCAGACCTTGGGAACTCTCCGATTTGCTCGCCGCGCCTCGTCAGGCGGTCGGCCAGTCGCTGTGCGCGGGACCGGCGATGATTGCTGGATGAACGAGTGGATCTCCCGCAGGTGCCGACGGGCCGGTTCTGTCCAGGCGACCCTCATCGCAGGAGGCCGAGTTCCTTGCGGATCTCCCCGGTGGTGAATAAGGGGCCGTCCTTGCCCGCCTTGAGGCCCTCGTCGATGACGATCTGGACGTAGACCTCGTCCATCACGTCGTCCCAGGTCGCGCCCTCGCGGAGACTGTCGGCCATGTGGTGGAGTTCTTTGCGGATGGCGTCGGTGCCGGCCTCGGTGTCCATTTGGGACAGTATAGGGGATCGAATACGGCGGATCTGGCCGTGGACTAGCACTCTCGGCAGGTGAGTGCTAACATTCGGGTTGCTAACTACATCCACCCACCTCGGAGGTTCCCCTACATGGCAATTACAAAGGCACCGGCGAAGCCCGTCGCCAAGTCAACCGCGAAGCCCAAGACAAAGCTCGTCCCGCTCGCGGACCGCATCGTCATCACGCCGCTGAAGCAAGACGAAGTGACCGCCAGCGGCCTCGTCATCCCCGACACGGCGAAGGAGAAGCCCCAGCAGGGCGAAGTCGTCGCTGTCGGTCCCGGTCGCCTCGATGACAACGGCAAGCGCATCGTCCTCGACCTTGCCGTCGGCGACCGCATCCTTTATGCGAAGTACACGGGCACCGAAGTCAAGCTCGACAGCGACGAATACATCGTCCTGAACGAGAAGGATGTCCTCGCCAAGCTCGTCGTTTAGTTTCACCGCCGAGGCGCGGAGACGGGGAGGTTTCACAGGGAAACTCCGAGTCTCTGCGCCTTTGTGATTTAGGAAGAGGTTTTTCATGGTTGCAAAGCAACTGCTGTTTGATGAGTCCGCGCGCAAGCGCCTCAAGAATGGGGTCGACGCGCTGGCGGATGCGGTCAAGGTGACCCTCGGCCCCCGCGGCCGCAACGTCGTCCTCGATAAGAAGTTCGGGCCCCCAACGATTACCAAGGACGGCGTGACCGTCGCCCGCGAGATCGAGCTTGAAGACCCGTTCGAAAACATGGGCGCCCAGCTCGCGAAGCAGGTCGCGACGAAGACGAACGATGTCGCTGGCGATGGCACGACCACGGCGACAGTGCTCGCCCAGGCCCTCGTCCGCGAAAGCCTCAAGCTAACCGCGGCCGGCCTCAACCCAATGGCCGTGAAGCGCGCCGTCGACGCGGGCCTGCAGGTGGCGATCGATAGCCTCCGCTCACAGGCGCGTCCCGTGATCACCAAGGAGCAGATCGCGCACGTCGCCTCGATCGCCGCGAACGACGCCGAGATCGGCAACTTAATCGCGGAAGTGATGGAAAAAGTCGGCAAGGACGGCGTGATCACGGTCGAAGAGTCGCGCGGGACCAAGTTCGAGACGGAGTTCGTGGACGGCCTTCAGCTCGACCGCGGCTATGTCTCGCCCTACTTCGTGACAAACACCGATCGCATGGAAGCCTCGCTCGAGAATCCATACATTCTCATCACCGACGCGAAGATCGGCGCCGTGGCAGACATCCTGCCTGTGTTGGAGAAGATCCTCCAGGTGACGAAGGACATCGTCATCATCGCGGACGACATTGACGGCGAGGCCCTGGCCACGCTGGTCGTGAACAAGCTGCGCGGCACGATCAACGTGCTCGGCGTGAAGGCTCCAGGCTTCGGCGACCGCCGCAAGGCGATGCTCGAAGACATCGCGATGCTCACGGGCGGCACGCTCATCACCGAGGACATCGGCCTCAAGCTCGAATCGGCGACAGTCGCCGACCTCGGGCGCGCCCGGCGCGTTGTCTCCGGCAAGGATGACACGACGATCATCGAGGGCTTCGGCACCGATGAGGCGATCCAATCCCGGATCAAGCAGATCAAGGCCCAGATCGACGACGCTACCAGCGACTTCGACCGCGAGAAGCTCCAGGAGCGGCTCGCCAAGCTCGCCGGCGGCGTGGCCGTGATCAAAGTCGGCGCGGCCACCGAGGTCGAGCTGAAGGAGAAGAAGGCACGCGTCGAAGACGCCCTGAGCGCGACGCGCGCGGCGGTCGACGAAGGCGTCGTGCCGGGTGGGGGCGTTGCCTTCATCCGCGCCCAGAAGCCGCTCGTCGAACTACGCAACAAGTCGAAGAACGAAGATGAGCGGGCCGGTCTCAAGCTGCTCATCGACGCGCTCGACGAGCCGACGTTCGTCATCGCCGAGAACGCGGGGCTGGAGGGCGCGATCGTTGTGAACCGCATCCGCGAGCTGAAGGACGTGAACCAGGGTTGGGACGCGGACAAGGACCGCTGGGGCGACATGTTCGTCCTCGGCATCGTCGACCCGGTGAAGGTGAGCCGCACGGCGCTTGAAAACGCCGTGAGCATCGCCTCGCTGGTGCTGACGACGGAGACGCTGGTGGCGGAGATCCCGCAGCCAGCCGCCGCTCCTCCGCCGATGCCCGAAGACTACTAACGGCTGTTAGCTGTCAGTGAATCAGACGCCCCGGATCGCACGACCTGGGGCGTCTCTTTGTCTTTCGATTCAATCCAACTCGGAGGAAACTTCGTCCCAAAGGTCCCTGAAACGCGCAAGGGCCCCGATCGATTGCTTACGGCTGCCGGGTCGGCGCCATGAACGGCGCGGTCAGGCCGAGGGCGAGGTCGGTGGCCCAGGGGGCGAGGGTGTTCATCGCCTGGAGGAACTGGGCGTCCGCGGCCATGATGATTTCGGGTACGGGTGTGCGCACGTTCTGCACGATCGCCTGCGCAAGGAC
>JBKKBS010000122.1:0-6597 GCA_046713815.1 Tepidiformaceae bacterium | reverse complement strand
GCATCCGCATGCAGGACCTCGCCCTCGACCCGGGCGTGTACGTGCGCTCGATGGCCAGCCGCGGCGCCCTTGGCGGCCTCGCGCCGACGATCGACGACGTCGTCTCCGTGATGGATGCCTTTGGTTTCGACTACGTGATCGTCGAAACGGTGGGCGCCGGCCAGGATGAGGTGGAGATCGCCGGTACCGCCCTGACGACGGTACTCGTGAACAACCCCGGCACCGGCGACGACATCCAGGCGATGAAAGCGGGCATCATTGAAATTGCGGATGTGCTCGTGGTGAACAAGGCCGATCATCCTGGCGCGGACATCCTCGTGAGCCAGCTCTCGGCGCTGCTGTCGCTGGCGCCGAAGGGCAGCCGCCGCCCGCTGATCCTTAAGACGACCGCGATCAAGGGCGAGGGCCTGGTGGAGGTAGCTGATGCCATTGCCGCGCACCGTGAGTGGCTGGTGTCGTCGGGTGAACTGGAGAAGCAACGCGCCATCGACGCGCGTCACCAGGTGCTCAACATCGCCAGGCAGATCCTGCTCGAGAAGATCCGCCGCGGCACGTCGGAAGAGTCGCTGGAAGCGTTGGTCGTGCGCGTCGCCAAGCGCGAACTCGACCCGCACTCCGCCGCGGAGGAGCTGGCGGAGTCAGTTAGCTAACGTCGGGCGGCGTGGCGTGAGCCACTGAGGATCGAATACGAGCGGTTTGCAAGGATCCGACCACTCCAGAGTCGATTTGCCACGGGATCTCGATGTCCGCCTGCGCGCGCTCTGCTGCCTCACGGCTGGGCCAGACTGGCCCCACAATCACCTGTTCTGGGCACACTCGTCCCCCCGGTGTGAAGGACCGGATCCCCACGAACACCACGGGCGAAGGGCCGAACTCCCCCGCAGCTTCGGCGGCCGCGACGAAATACTCGATTTCGTTTGGATCGCGGGATCGCGACAGTGTTGCCTGGTGCTCCCGCGCGTCAGCCTCCCGCTCGTGGAGCTTCGTGACCGTCATCAGTGCCCTTGCGGGGTTTTCTTCCTTCGTTCCTTGCTGGTATAGGTCCTCAAGAAAATGGTCGATCCGGACGATTGCCCAGAGGGTGCGTTTGGTCATGGCCCACCTCCTTGCGTGAGACTTCCCAGGTGTTCGAACGACGAAGGCACATATACGTTGCCGGTAAGATCGAACAGCAGGTCCATATCAGCGGGCAGGCCCAGGTCTCCCTTGAGCCCATGCAGCCTCGCCGAAGCAGTCGCCTCGGTGATGCCGTGAAAGCGGTTGAGCCGCAGGAAGAGTTCGTTCACATCACGAGTGTAGCGAATCATGACGACCAGCGCGGATTCTAGCCGCACCCGGCCCTGTGACGGCCAACCGCCAATCGGCGATCAGGCAATCGGCGTTCGACAATCGACAACTCGCCGTCGACAATCGCCCGATGGCACAGCAACGGCTTCGCGTCTGGTTTCGCAAGGGCGAGCGCGTGCGCTACATCTCGCACCTCGACGTGTTGCGCTTCTGGGAGCGCGCCATCCGCCGCGCGGAGCTGCCGCTCTCGTACTCCCAGGGCTTCACGCCCCACCCAAAGATCGCCTTCGCCGGCCCGCTCCCCCTCGGATTCGTGGGCGAAGCGGAGCTGATGGACGTGACCCTCGACGAGCGCGTTTCCGTCACGGACTTCCGCGAGAAGATCGACCGTGAGACCTCCGAGGACCTGGCCGTGACCGACATCCGCGAAGTGCCGTTATCGAGCACGTCACCGCAAGCCACGCTCGCGCTCGCCGATTATCGCGTCGACCTCATCGACGTGCCGCTGCCATCGGCCGCCGCCGCACTGGCTCACTTCCTCGCCCTGCGCGATTTCCCGTGGGTCGAGGAGAAGAAAGAGAAAACCCGCACCTATAATCTGCGCGACGCAGTCGCTACACTGACCGCCGCACCCGGCGAAGGAGGCACGACGCTCACCATGCGACTGCGCGCTGACCAGGAGATGATGGGCCGCCCCGAACAGGTGATCGCGGCGATCTTCCCGGGCGCCGAACATGGCGTCATCACGCGCACCGCGCTGATGCTGGACGAACCCTCGCCAGCGCGCGACCTCTGGCGGCGAAAGGGGCAATTCCTGTGAGCATTACCGTGCGCCGCGCGACCGCTGGTGACGCCCCCACGCTTTACCGCGAATGGCAAGTCCTGCGCGCCCACAACGCCGAGACCGACCCGCGCATCATCCCTTCGCCCGTGACCGAGACGGAGTTCGCCGCCGGCCTGGCCGAGCTGCTGGCGCGCGCCAACGCCGCCGTCTTCGTGGCGGAGCGGGAGGCGCAGTTGGTGGGCTTCATCCGCGCCGGCCTTGAGCCCAATCAGCCTGACCGTCTACCCGACCAATATGTAAGCGTCGGCTACCTGTTCGTGGACCCAACGTGCCGCCGCGAGGGCATCGGTCAGGAGCTGTTTGAGACGGTACGGCGATGGGCGGCCAAGCAGGAGGGTGTTGCCCACTTCGAAATGACCGTGCTCAACGGCGACAGATCAGCGGAGGGTTTCTGGCGATCGCTCGGTTTCGCGCCGTTCATCCAGCGTCTCTGGGCGCCGCTGGAGCGAGAGCTGGCCGAGTGATCGTGCAGCTCGTCCGTCACGGCGAGACAGACCACAACAAGGGTGGCCTCACCCTCGGCAGGGCAGACGTGCCGCTCAACGAAACCGGCCTCCGCCAGGCGGCCGCGCTCGGAGCGCGGTTCGCGGGCCATCCGCTCGGGGCAGTTTACATGAGCCCTCTGCGGCGGGCGCGCGAAACCGCGCGCGCCATCGTGGGCGAACGCGACATCCCCTTCTACGTCCGCGATGAGCTGATCGAGATGGACGTCGGAGAAACCGAGAACATCACCTTCCCCGAGCTGCGCGACCGGTACCCGGAGTTCCTGCGGGAGTGGGGCGGAGATCACCCCGAGTATGCGCGCATGCCCGGCGGGGAGAATCTCACGGACGTAGCGGCGCGCGTGGACATCTTTCTCGCGGACCTCCCCGCGATCTCCCACGACCACATCGCTGTGGTGACGCATAACTTTGTGCTCAAAGTGATCCTTTGCCGGTTGCTGAAGATCGAACTGGCCGCATTTCGCTCGTTTGCGACAGACGTTGCGTCGCTATCGACCGTGGTCATTCGCGACGGCCGTATCGCAATTCGGACGTTGAACGATCGCTGTCACCTCGATTCACTTGAACATTGATCGCGGCGATCGTAGGTTGTGCATCTGTACGCGATGGGATTGTCCACTACCAGCCGTTCGCGCCTGATCTTCGCGGGAGGACTGCTGGTCGCCGCGTATTTCGTGTATACGGCGGCGGCCGGTGCGCTCCAGGGCCATCGCCTCTCGGAGGACCAGGCGGTCGCCGAGAAGAATGTCGCCGACCTCGAGTCCAAGAAGGCGTACCTGGAAGCGGTGAAGTCGTACGTCGCCTCGGATGCCTATGTGGAGCAAGAGGCCCGGCGGCGCTTAGGCTATGTCCGCGATGGAGAGGTCCCGTTTGTCGTCATCAGTCCCGCGCTCGAACCCCAGGCGGAGCCCGAAGGGGAATGGTGGCAGCGGCTCTTCCCCCGCTGATGTTACGCACGACCTCGTAGGCTCCGTCGCCCGTTTCGCCGATCGCGAGCGGATGTTCCGCGGCTCCCGCAGGGTGCTGGCGGCGGTATCCGGCGGTCCCGACTCCGTTGCCACATTGCTGGTGCTGTTGGCGTTGCGCGAACGGATGAGCTTCGACGTCAGCGTGGCCCACTTCGACCATCAATTGCGCGCGGACTCCTGCGCGGACCTCGCCTGGGTGCGTGACCTTTGCGCGCGACTGGACGTGCCGTTCTTCAGCGGAGAGGGTGATGTCGCGCGGGCGGCGGCGGAGCAAGGCGCGGGCGTCGAGGATGCGGCACGGCGCATGCGCTACGGTTTCCTCGCCTTCGTCGCCGGCAAGGAAGGCGCCGATACCATTGCCACCGGCCACACCGCCGACGACCAGGCCGAGACGGTGGTCATGCGCATCGTGCGGGGCACGGGCATCCGCGGGCTGAGAGGCATGCTACCCGTGGGCGACGTGCCCGGAGGCGGTGGTGCACAACGGCTCGTGCGGCCGCTGCTGGAACTGCATCGCGGCGACACGCTCCGCATCTGCGCGGAGGCCGGGATCGATCCTCTCCACGACCCCAGCAACGACGACCCCCGCTACACGCGCAACCGCGTGCGTCACGAGACGTTGGCCGCATTGCGCGCCGTGAACCCTGATGTGGCAGACGCATTGATCGGGCTGGCGGCCAGCGCCCGCGAACTCTTCGAGGGCGTGGAAAAGCAATCCTACGGTGTCCAACCGCGCGAACGGCTGCCAATCGGCGCCATCTTCGAGGCTCCGAAGTTTGCTGCCTTGCCGAACGAGGCGCTCGTACTTGTGGTGGAGCGCGAGGCGTCGTTCTTCAAGCGGGAGCCGGACGTGAACCGCACGCGCGTCGAGAACCTCCGTGCCGTACTCACCTCGGGTTCCGGCGAGGTGGCGTTCGGGGACATCGTCGTCGAAGTGTCGTGCGGGCAGGCGCGCCTCGGGCCACCGCTGCTGGAGGGCGAGCCGTTCGAAGAGCGGCTGCTGAACGTGCCCGGAGTCACGCTCGCGGGGCCGTGGCGGGTAACCGTCGCGACTGAGCCGCTCGCGGTCGTGGAGGGCGCCGGGTACGCTCGCGTCGACGGCACCGCGCTCAAGGGGGCCCTGCGCGTGCGGCCGTTGGTCCCCGGCGACCGCATCTGCCTGAACGGGATGGGACGGAAGGTCTCGGACGTGCTCGTGAACGAAAAGGTGCCCGCCTGGGAACGCCTCGGGCTAATCGCCATCTCCGACAGCACTGTCGTTCATGCGCTCATCGGTGCGTCGAAGGAATTGGGCGCCCCGGAGAGTGACGACGCCCTCTACGTGAAGGTCGATCAAGCGACGTGAGCGACTGGCAGTTCAAATGGGAACAGTTTCGAGGCCGTTTGCCATGTCATCAGGGCTCATGGTTCGAGTACGGCCATGCTCCGGATCGTAACGCAATCCACTGCCCGCAAAGTCAGGCGACGGTGGCGAGCTGCCAGGCGTGGACGACGGGTAGCACTTTGTCGATCAGTTGCCGGGTCTGGGCCATCATCTCGTCATCGGTTTCGCCGAGCGGGCGGAGGACGAACTTCGAGATGCCAGCGTCGGCATATTCGCGCGCGCGGGCGATGATCGTCGACGCGTCCCCCACCGCGAACATGGAGCGCGGGTCGACATCGGCGCCGAGGCGGGCGTAGCCGGTCATCGCGCGCTGCACGAATGGCTCGTCCTCGGAGCCGAAGCGGAAGGGGAACCCCGCGCCGTAGTGGTCGGGGTCAATAACACGCCCGTTTTCGGCGAGCGCAGCGCGGATCTTCGTCACGACGGGAGCGACCTGCGCCGGTGACTGCAGGCCAGCGAGCCAGCCGCTGCCGAGCGTGGCCGTGCGGCGGATGGCGGCCTCGGAGCTGCCGCCGATCCAGAGCGGGAGCGGCTGCTGCTTCGGTTTCGGCGTGATCGTCACATCTGTGTACTTGAAGTGTTTTCCCTCGTGAGAGACGTGATCCTCGCTCCAGAGACGCGGGAGGAGGTCGAGCATCTCGTCCGAGAACGCGCCGCGGCCCTGGGGGATGCGGCCGGTGGCGCGGAACTCCGGCGCGGTGTCTGCGCCGACCCCGAACGCGGGCAGGAGACGGCCGTTGCTCAGGAAGTCGAGCGTGGCGCACTCCTTCGCCAGCACGAGCGGGTCGCGAAAGGGGAGGACGATGGCGTTCATCCCGAACTTCAGGCGGTTCGTGTGCCCTGCCACGACGGCCATCGCGGTCATCGGCTCGAGCACGTCCTGGAGGGAGACGAGCCGCTCGCTGAACCAGACGGAGTCGATGGCGCTCTCCTCGCAGAGGTCGATCCAGTCGAGGAACCTGGCGGGCGATGAAAAGGGGAAGCCGGGGACGCTCAGGCCGATGCGAACACTCATGCCGCTATCTAAGCGCAGCGGGGGCCGAGCGCGCAAACGGTTGCGTCAAACGGGACGACCGGGCGGCCGCGTCCAAAGTGCTGAGTTCTTAGTCCAAGCTAAGAGCGGAAACGTTACGGTACCCGCGCGTTTCGTCCGACAGTCCCGGATTGCCTTCCGTGACTTTGGGGAAGGACCCGTCGACCGGGTTATTAACGACTTCCGGGAACCTTCCGGCTACGTGACTCATGCCTCTTACGCGCAGGCATGCGTCAAGGCAGTTGCACTCTCACTATCCCCTTCATGGAGGGATGGATTGAGCAGTAGTAGCCGTAGGGTCCCTCGTCCCGGAAGGTTACCGGCTGCGAGTCGTTGCGCTCGAACAGGCCCGTGTCCCAGGAACCGTCACGCGCGGTCGCCGAGTGCGGGACGCTGTCCCCGTTCGTCCAAATCACAACGGTCCCCGGCCGGATGGTCAGGTCGCCCGGCGCGTAGAGAAAGTCCTCAATCGCGACGCTCGCGTTGGAGCCCTCGACCGTGGCGGACGTAGGAGGGGAGTTGGAGGGCCGCCCCCAACCCCCCATGTGGCCCATGCCGCCCCACCCCCAGTTGTCCCA
>JBKKBS010000121.1:0-3939 GCA_046713815.1 Tepidiformaceae bacterium | reverse complement strand
CTCGGCACGGACCTCTGGTCCGCCGGCGACGATGACCCGGCGATCGACGCCCGCGAAGACCCCCTCGACGATGTCCTCTGGTGGTAGAGCCGCCCCTCCTCCACCCCTCCCCGGAGGGGGCGAAAAGACGGAAGGGCGGAAGGGCGACGCGGTAGATGGGTGCGCTGAGGGCGCGCACAGTGCTTGTGGCCACCGCGCGCGGGCGAGCGAAGTCCTCGCCGAGGGCATGCCGGGGTCTCCAGCGCAGCTACGGGCGCTTTGTGGATAGGCGTTGGTCGAAGCGGGCGCGATCGACGACGAAGCGCTGGTGGGTGCCGTTGCCGACCTCATCGACGCCGTCCGAGGCTGTCCAGGTGAAGTCAATGCGACGGCCTTCGACGACGGCGAGCGTGACGACGGCCGTCACCGTCATGCCCGCGGGCGTGGCGGCCGTGTGGTTGATGACGATCTGCGCGCCTACCGTCATCTGCCCTGCCTCGAGATGTTCGCCGACCCATTCCGCCGCCGTCTTTTCGACGAGCGCGCCGAGGGCGGGTGTGCTGAAGACGTCGGGTGTGCCGTTCACGATGCGGCTGGCGAAGTGTTCCGGCGCGCAGACCACCTGCTGCGTCGCGGTATCGCCGGGCTTGAGGTCATCGAGTGCCATGGCGTCCTCCTGTGCGGCGCATCATACGCCGGCGGAGGGATGGATCCGCGGCGCATAACCGGCGCGGATGGCGTTGACTGTCGCCGCCGGGGTCAGTACGTCGAGCAAGGTATCCGCGACCGTTGCCCGGCCAGGGCCATACCCGGCGAACGACCACGGACGAAGCTGGCCGCCGAGCACGAGGCACGCGCCCCCGGGGGATGCTGGGTCAACGACCATGGCGCCGTTCGGGAGGTCGGCCAGGCGCGCCGAGAAGGTGCGCTTCGTGCGCGCGGGCGTGAGGCGGTGGGCGTGGAGGACGGCGTCGATCTCGGGCGCGGAAGGCATGGGGCCGCTTGTCAGCTCCGGGTTGCCGGCGGCGAAGGCGGCGCGGAAGCGAATGGCGTCGCCCCGGCGGCAGAGGTAGCAGGGGCCGTGGCCCGCGGCGAGGGCCGTCGCCTCGTCCATGAAGAACAACTCCGTGTAGAGGCCGGGCTGCATGAGCGCCCGGCGCCAGCCCTTGAACTCCAGCACGCAGGTGATCCATTGCTTCGTCGCCCAACGCCGATGGGTGAGCTGCTGGCGCTCGTCGTGGAAGCAGCCGCCACGGTTGCCGAGCCATGCGCCACGATCCGGCACGGCCAGGATCTCACCCCAGGGGGTCACGCGGTTCTGTAGCGTCAACGAACGCCTCCCGTATGAACTAACGCGCCCAACAGCCGCACGTTACGGCGCTGCCGCATATTCTTCGAAGCATGGGCTCGACCACGGGCAGACTACCCGGCAGCTCCGCCGACACCCCGGTCCAGATCGAGGCCGCGCGCGTGCTCCTGTTCGACGAGCGTGGGAGGCTGCTGCTCTTCTTCGTCGACAACCCGGCGGCGCCGGAGCGGCGCGGATGGATCGCGCCGGGCGGCGGGCTCGAGCCCGGCGAGACGTTCGAAGCCGCGGCCAGGCGTGAGCTGTTCGAGGAGACTGGCATCGACGACGCCGTCGTAAGCGACTGCGTGCACGAAGACGAGGAGCTGTTCCTGTACGAAGGCGTGTGGATTTGCAAGCGGCAGCAATACTTCGTCGCGCGTGCCGACAGCGCCCGGCCCATCGACCTGTCACGCCACACCTCTGAGGAACGGCGTCAGCTGACGGCACACAAGTGGTGGCCGATGGGCGACTTGAAGTCGTCGCGCGAACCGATCCCGTCGCCCGAGCTGCTGCCGCTGGCGATCCGCGTTGCAGGGACACTGTCGACCTTCGTCCGGGTCTCCGACGGCCGGCCCGGATCATCTCGGGAGAACCCGCTGACGCGACCGGGGTCGCGTGTCGTGCTACTCGACGCCGCCAACCGCGTGCTGCTCTTTCGCGTCCGTGACCCGCATCGTCCGGAGCGCGAGCCGGCATGGATTCTCCCCGGCGGCGGCATCGAAGGTGACGAGACGCACGAGCAATGCGCGCGACGCGAGGTGATCGAGGAGACCGGGATCGAGGATGTCGAACTCGGCCCGTGCGTGTGGCTGCGAGACGTGGTCTGGCTCTGGGGGAAGGTCTGGATCCGCGGCATCGAGCAGGTTTTTGTCGGGCGTACGGCGAGCGGCATCGTGAGCAATCACCTGCAGCTCGAACACGAAATCGACTTCCTCGCGGATCACCGCTGGTGGACGCTTGAGGAACTGGAGGGCCTCAGGGAGCGCGCCTTCCCGCCGGGCCTCCCGGCCCTCGTCGCGCCGCTCATCGCGGGCGCTTGGCCGTCGGAGCCGGTGCAGGTGACCTGACCGAATCAGCGGCCCAGCAAGCGCGTGTCGAATTCGAACGGCACCGGCGCAGACAGCCGAAGCTCGCTCACCCGCTCATGCAGCGGATTGATCAGCACAAGCGTCTCCAAAGGGATCACCGCTGATGGCACGACGAAGGCAAGCGATGCCCGCGACTTCAGCCAGTGCGAGCCAATGTCTGGGAGTTCCATCGGCCGGGGAAACCTACGCCAGTTGCCAGGGAGGCGGGCAGGATCCAGGACGTGCACGGAATCATCGGGGACGTGCGCCTCGATGAAAACGAGGTCGCTTCGCTGCTCATCCGGGTCGATGTTGACGAGAAGTTCCAGTGCGGCGAGGGCGAGCGACCCGGCGCAGTACACCATAGGCTCGTCGTAATCGTTCCAGCGCCCCGGAAAGTCAGCCGCGCCGTTGCCAAAAAACGCGGTGTCAGCGAATCGCTGGCGAGTGATGCGCCAGGCCTGCATCAGCTGAAGACGCCGTGATCTATTCGGCCCAGGAGCTGCATCACCGACTCAGTGCCCAGGTCGCCGCTCAACTCCTCAAGCGGCACGCGTCCGGCGAGCGCCCTATTCGGGCGTTGGATCCAGGTTCCAGCCTTCTGCGACGTTTGCAAGACATCTTCGGCTCGTACTAGCACGCGGGCTATGCGCGCGAGCCTGTCTGACTCGATACGACTGAACGTGCCGTCCTTCATTCGTCGAGCGAGCGTTCGCCGGGCGATCCCGGCGACGTTGGCGACTACGTCCCTGGAGATCGAATAGCGCGTGGAAAGCCCTTCGAGCACGCCCGCCGGCAGTCCCACCGCCACCATGTCGCTAACCTGCTCGGGCGTGCTAAGCGTCCGGTGAAGTGCTTTGCGACCGCCGAGCGCGCGTGCCATGGGATGCTCATCCCGCCGGGGTCTGGGAGCGCCGGGGCGATCAACCTGCGAGATGGTCACCACAGCATCATGCCACATGGCGCGGCAAACATGCCATCTGACTTCGAATCAGCCGGACGATAATTCGACCCCGAGCAAGCGCTCGTCGAAACGGAAGGGTAGCGGTTCGCCCACGACCATCTCCGAGACGCGTGGATGCTCCGGGTTGATGAGCAGCAGATGCTCCTGGGGGACGACGGCGGAAGGGACGAGGTATCCGAGAGATCGTGCTGAGCGCATCCATGCTCCGCCCAACTGCTGCAACCTCTCGATGCCGTCGGCCTCACGCCAGTTTGGTGGAAGTTCGTCCTCGTCCAGTGCCTCGATGAGTCCGTCAGGCACGACGGCCGGTACTGCCGCCATGAGGAGCGGCCGTTCAGGTTGATTAAGATGGACGAGCACTTCGAGCACGGCCAAGGAGAGGTGTTCAGCGGAATATGCGATCGGAACGCCGCGTTCGTTCCATCGCGCGGGGGCGAGTCGCGACCCTTCACCAGAGTAGGCCTTCGCGGCGAAGTCTCTCGTTACGAGGCGCCAAACCTGCACGGCTAGCTGACCATGCCGTACTCGATGCGATGGAGGATGTCGTTTACGCGCACGGCGCCGATGTCACTGGTGAGGCT
>JBKKBS010000120.1:0-10671 GCA_046713815.1 Tepidiformaceae bacterium | reverse complement strand
GCGGGCGCGCCCACGCCTCCACCGCGATAGATCGAGGCCATGCGCTCCATCTCCACGCGCCGGCCGGCGAGCAGTTGCCGCTCCGGCGTGGCCCGGTCGCATTGCACTTCGCGCCGTGCGTACACCGAACGCAACCGTTCGACGATCGACCGGGCGAAGGACTTCACGATGTATTCAGCGACGAACTCGGAGACGAATCGCGCTGTCCCGCGCAAAGGGCCAAGCCAGCGAGGGACGGGAGGGTCGCGGAATCCGTCGCGGTCGAGTACCTCGAGCGCATGCATGGCGAGCTGGTGCGCTTCGAGGAAGCGCCCGGGCTCCGCCAGCGGCGCACGCTCCGCGAGACCGGCGACGATTCGCGATTCGACCTCCCGCTGCCCTGCGAAGCGCGCGAGGGCACGCTCCGCGGCTTCGTTTGCGCTTCCGCGCAACAGGCTGACGGTGCGGTCGAGCTGATCCGTGAGCTGGTCGAGGACGAGCTCGTCCGGGCGGCGGTCAGTATCCTCTTCGCGTGGCGTGTCGGTCTGGGCCATCGCGGGCGATTGTACGCGAGTGGGCGTCAGCGATAGAGGCGGTGATGCGTGATGTAATCCCGCACGGTCGCCGGCACGATATAGCGGATCGTTCGCCGGGCCGCGATGCGGCCGCGGATCATCGTCGATGAGATGTCGAGGGTGGGCATGGAGATGGGGACGACGCCCAGCCGTTCCGGCGCGGGGCGCCCCTCACGGGAGGCCACGGCCAGGGTGGCCATCGCGCGGATGCGGTCGGGCTCTTTCCAGTTGGGGAGGTCGGCAAGGGCGTCGCTGCCCAGGATGAGCACGATCCGCTCGTGGCCCTCCGCACGAAACGCGTCGAGCGTGTCGACCGTGTAGGAGGGGCCGCCGCGTTTCACTTCGCGCGCATCGACGGCGAAGTTCGGGTTCGTGTCGGCTGCGAGCTCCGTCATGGCCAGGCGGTGCTGGGCGGAGGCAACGACGCGGTCGGTCTTACGCCAGGGGTCGCCGGCGGGCAGGAAAAGGACGGAGCCGCCGAAGTGCTGCTGGGCGCAGTCGGCCAACACGAGGTGGCCCATGTGGGGCGGGTCGAACGTGCCCCCGAACAGGATTAGCGGATCAGGCATTCATTTCACCGCGGAGGCGCGGAGGTGCGGAGAAATCGGGGCGTAAAGCTCTGACGCATGAGCGTGCTGAGAGCCAATATCGTGTCCTGGCCGCCGCGCGGCTTCGTGGTGGCCAACATTCTCCCGCAGGACTGGGCATGATCAAAGCCCTTCTGCGCCCCTCCGCGGTGACCCTCACTCCGGGGGACCGAGTTCGGGACCGCCGCCCTCTTCGTGCTTGCGCAGCTCTTCGATGATGCGCTGGCTCATCTCGTCGATCTGCTGCTGCGTGATGCCCATGCGCTGCATCATCTCCAGCACGAGGCGTTTCACCTCCTCCTGGTCCTGGCGGATGAGCGCGTCCGCCATTTCGAGCTGCGTCTCCACGGCCATGAAGCCTTCGCGGCGTTCTGTGTCGTTCGGCGTATCTAGAATGGTGGACATGAGGCGCGTGAAGAGCGTCGTTGTGCGGGCGATGCGGATGCGGTCTTCGTGATGCTCGGGGAACGCGCCCGTGATCGCCACTTCCAACCCGGTTCTCTTGTCCGAGGCAACGTACTGCTCTGCCATGAGGCCACAGGATAGCGTATAGTTCGATAGGATTCCGGCAGAAGGTGGGAAAGCACCTCATCCGCCGCGGTGTTACTGTCGATGTTTCCGGTGGGAAACGTCGCCCACTTCTAAGGGCAGACAATGGGAGGTCGACCCTTGACGCAGTCCTGGCCGTTGGCCGTACTGGCCCCGGACGCCGCTCCGCGCGAAGGCGAACCGCTGGATGTGCTGGTTGAGCGCGCCTGCGAAGGCGATGCCGCCGCGTTCGAGCAGATCTACAACCTGCTCGCCGACGAGCTGTATTCCTACATTTGTGGGCAATGCCACAACGAAACGGTCGCCGAGGACATCCTCGCGAATGTGTTCCTCAAGGCGTGGCGTTCAATCAAGCGCTACCATGCGGGTTCCGACCGATTCCGCCGCTGGATCTTCGCCATCGCCCGTAACGAAGTGCGTGACCATTGGCGCTCCACGAAACCGACACTGCCGATGCTCGACATCGATATCACGGACGAGACCGAGAACTCCAGCGAGACGGACCCCGAGGAAGCGCGCCGCCAGGTGGCGCTAGCGATGGCGATCCTCACAGAGGATCAGCGCCAGGTCGTCGTCCTGCGGTACTTCAGCAACAAGTCTCACGAAGAGATTGCGGGCATCATGGGCAAACGCGAGGGGGCCGTGCGGGCGCTCCTTTTGCGTGCGCTGCGGCGCATGCGCAAGTCGATGGCGGAGTCGCCCGCACCGGCGTTGCCCTACTAGCCCAATTTCTCCACCCGGATTAGCGCGTTGCTGCTCCTGCCAACTCGCGCACCTCGGCCGGCTGGATGGGCACCAGCACCTCCATGAGGTCGACCACCGGATTTGCACCGCTAACGGCGCTAATCGCGGCCGTGAACGCGGGCCACGTCGGGTCGACGCGTATGGCGGCGGACAGGGCATCGGCGTCAGCGAGGTTCGCGTAGAAGACGGTTACGGCGAACTGCTGCGGCCCGCCCGCGGCCGTTGCCGCCAGCGCGCTGATGATCGGAGGGCCGTTCGTTAGCCTGTCCGTGAGGATCTGTTGCATCTCGAGCTGCTTGCCAACGGCCGGCGTCAGCGCGAAGCGCTGGCTGAATTTCGCCGTAAACGCGGTCTCCGGCGGCTGGATGATGACCTCCAGGAGGCTCGACTGGGCGCGCTCCCCAAGGAGAGGGCTCAGCCGGTCCATGAAGGGCTGGATGGTGGAGTCCTGCTGATTCTCCTGGAGCCGCGCCTGGAATGCGGCCAGGTTTTCATGAATCGCGGTCACCACGAACTGCGGACCATCTCCCACGAGGGTGCGGTTGAGCCCCAGGCGCTGGCCCTTCGCCTGAAGCTGCCGCGCCCGCTCTTCGAGCACGGCCTGGAGTTGAGGGCTCTTTCCGATGGCGGCCGTTAGGACGACTCGTTGGATAAACATGGACGAACTCCTTCTGAGCATGGCGCGCCAATTCTCATGACCCTGGCGCCTGGACGGCCCGCTCTCGGTTCCCCCCAATCGGCTCTGGGGCTTTCGCGCCTCTCTCAGCGCGTGGCCGCTCCGGCCATCTCTCTAATCGCGGCCGGCTGCACCGGCACCAGCACTTCGAACAGGGTGACCTCCGGGTTGCGTGCGAGCAGCGGCTGAATCTGCTCCTGGTAGCTGATGAAGTCCGCGTCCGTGCGGTTCATCTCCCGTAGCGCGTCGATCGCGGCGAAGTCGGCCAGGCTGATGTTCACAACGAGCGCCTGGTCGACGCCAAAGACCGTCTGCGCGAGGGAGATGCGGAGTCTCGCCTGCCGCGCGCGGATACGCTCTTCAGTGATCCGTCGCAGGTCGTTGAACTTCCCCACGGCAGGTGTGAGCACGACGCGCTGGCCCCAGCGATTCGGGTTCGGCCCCTCGGGGAAGGGCACGATCGGCTCGATCAGGGACGAGACCGGCTGGGTGGAGAGCAGAGTAGCTGACTTAGCGGTGCGCGTCCGATAGGCGGAGCCGCCAAGAATGCGCTCGCGCGTGGCCTGGAGTTCCGCCAGCGACTGCGCGAGGGTGATGGTCGTGAATTCGCCTGCCGGCCCGAAGACCGTGCGGCTAAGGCCGATGCGGATGCCATCGGCCTGGTAACCGATGATCGCCTCCTGCAAGAGTTGGCGGAGGTCGTCGCCCTTGCCCAGGGCAGCGGAGTAGGTGTTTCGCTGGACGTACATCGATGCCTCCTATCGCTGGAATAGTGCGCATCATAGGCTGCCCGGCCAAGGATATTCTCGCTATGACAATTCCTTCACAAATAAGCTCACAAGGCGCTTTTCAGTCAACGACGCGCGCTGCCCGCCAGTTCGCGAACGGGGTCTGATTGCGTGGCGATGAGCACTTCGTACAACTCCTGGCTGACCGTCGCGGCGAGCGCAGGCAGGCGCTCCTGGTAGGCGCGGTAGGTCGGGTCTTCGCGGTTCTCGTCCTGGAAGGCTTCATACTCGGCGAGCGAGCGGAAGCCGATGATGAGAGTGATGAGGTTTGTTCCGATTGCCCCGGCCACGAGTGCCGTGGAGCGCCCCTGGGATTCGCGCAACCGCGCGCGATCAGTCGTGAGGGCGATCAACTCACTGGCCGACCCGAGGAGGGGGGCATAGCTCACGCGCACCACGTACCGGCCCCACTGCGAGCGGTCCGGCAGGGGGACAATGATGCGCGAAAGACTCGTCTCGGCGTGGGCGCCGAGGTGTTCTTCCACCTGCTCGCCGAACTCCGCATACCCCGGCTCCGCGGCGAGGCCGTCGCGGAACGCTTCGAAGGCGGCGAGGTTGTCATGGAGGATGCTGACGGCGAGGCGCGGTCCATCGCCGCCGAGGCGCGTGTTCAGGCCGGTGCGGAGCCCTGTCGCCTGGCGGATACGGATGCGGTCCTCAAAGAGTGTGCGGAGGGCGAGCGCCCGGCCGATGGCGGGCGTGTAGACGTTTCGCTGCAGATACACGGTCCAACCCCCAATGCCCGAAGTACCGGGCGCGGAATTATGGATCGTCCGCATGCCGTTTGCATGTGATCGAGTTCACAGAGTGTGGTAACTGCAACAAGGGGCGCATCTGGCGATGCGCCCCTTGCTCCAATCCGGATACGTCGCTTACGGGCGCACGCCCGTGAGCTTTGCGAGCTTGATCGTGTTGAAGAGCGCCATGCTCGCATACCACTTCACGCGGATGCGGGTGGCGTCCTTCGTCTCCAGGCTGCCCACGCGCTCCACCGTCAGCCCGCCCGGGGCCGTGAGGCCGCTGAGCGCGCCTTCGCCGAACTGCATCCCGTAGATCGTGCTGCAGTCGTTGCTCGTGCCCACCGTCTTGTTGTCGGCGATGTAGTCGTTGATGCCGATGGGGATGCCATCGTAGAACTGAATCATCTGCCCGAACTCGTCGCGGTCCGCCTCCAGGAAACTGCCCGCCGCGCGCGCGAGGACGTTGAGTGTGCGGCGGCTGCGACGGCTCATGAGCAGCATGTCGGGTTTGCCGCCGCGCACCTTGTCGATCACTTCGTCGAGCCTGTCGAGCGTGAGGGTGGCGCCGTTCGTGCCCATGCTCACCGTCTGGCCGCCAGAGGTGAGCCGGTCCACGCCCTCGAAGCTCTTCGCGTTCGTGCTTTCGTTGCCGTTCACGAAGGTGTCATCGAACAGGTTCTGCGTGGCGCGCGCCTTGAGCTGCACGATCGCCGCCTCCAGGTCCTGGACGTCCGAACGCGTGGACTTGAGGAAGTTATCGATATCGGCGTCGCCGCCCATGATGCGCAGGGTGGACGTGATCTGGGTGAAGGTGGGGGTGTTTTCGCTCCACCCGTCGCCCACGTCATAGAAGGCGGCGGTCGCGGACGCGTTTTCACGGTTGTAGGTGAGGCCGTTGCCCACGATCTCGATGAAGGGCAGGCGCTGGAGGATGGGGCTCTCGGTCGCGATTGTCTCGATCACGCCGGAGAGGAGGTGGTCGTTGCTGAGCTTCGCTGCTTCGACAAGGGTGAGTGCCACGGTGTTCTGCCTCCGAGTGGATATCGGAGGCATCGTTCCTGTCGCACGCGTTACCTCGAACCCGGGGTTGTCACCATCATGCCCGCGAAGCGGTAGCCGTCATGCCCTCGAAGCGGTAGCCGTCGACCTCCGTGTCGACGGGCCATCCCCCCGACCGTCTCCGCGCAGCGCTTACGGATCGCCTTCACGCCCACGAAGCGGTAGCCGTCGACCTCCGTGTCGAGGGGCCATCCCCACGAACGTCGCCGCGTAGCGCGTAGGGATCGCCATCACGCCCGCGAAGCGGTAGCCGTCGACCTCCGTGTCGACGGGCATCCCGTTGGCTGTCGCCGCGTAGCGCCCCAGACTCGCTTTGTGCTAAACAAGCATCGCCATGTCCGATGTGCCGTTCCCCAAGCCCCATCGGCTCCCGCTCGAGGCGTATGCCAACCGCGACCGTGTCTTCCATTTCACCATCGATGCCGCGATTGGCGAGCGACCGTTCGAAAACCAATGGCTGGGCGATAGCATATGGGAGCAGCTGGACGGCCAGCGAAAGACCGGCCGAGTCGTCGTATACGCCGCCTGTCTCATGCCAGACCATTTGCATCTCGTCCTGTCCGCGGGAGACGAAAGCATTCTGACGTGGCTCCAAGCGTACAAGACGTACACCACCAGGTTCTGGTGGAAGAGCGGCCGGCGCGGCGCCCTGTGGCAGGACTCGTCCTGGGACAGGGCGATTCGGACCACGCGCGGCGACTTCTCGTCCGTCATCGCCTATGTGACCCGTAATCCCCGGGTCGCTGGATTGGTCGAGGAGTGGATCGACTGGCGATGGGTTGCGGTCTGGGTGGGCGAGGACCCATTCAACCGCCGCCACGACGGTAAATAAGCTCTGCGCGGAGACATTGTGGTACACCCCGTCGAGACGGAGGTCGACGGCTACCGCTTCGCGACGGGAGACGCGGTGGTCAGGCGGCGCGCACGCCTCGCACGGTGAGGCGCCGGCGGCCATTGCGCTTCGCATGATAGAGCGCGGCATCGGCCTCTTCGTAGGTGGCCGCAAACGACGCCTTGGCGTCGCCCTCGCGCTGGTGCCACGGCACGAGCCCGGCGCTTACGGTGACTTCTACATACTCGCCCGAAGGCAGCCGCACGGGGTTCGCGGCGGTTGCCGCGATCGCCTCCTCGCAGGCGGCACGCGCCTCGTGGAAGGGCATGTCGAAAACGGCCGCGAATTCTTCCCCACCCACACGTCCCAGCAGGCCGCGCCCCTCGAGGACGGTGGCCAGGCGGACTGCCACCTGCTGCAAGACGACGTCCCCCACGGGATGTCCAAAGGTGTCGTTGACGGTCTTGAAGTGGTCGATGTCGAAGACAGCGACGGCCGAGTGCGGGGCGCCTTCCGCGACAGCAAACCAGGCGCGCCGGTTGCGCACGCCGGTGAGATGGTCGTAGTTGGCGAGCCGCTCAGCTTCAAGGCGCAACTTGTCGAGCTCGATCGTGTACTCCTCGAGGACCAGGGCGTTCGCTTTGAGGACGGCGACAAGTTCCTCGCGCTCCAGCTCCTCGCGCTTCCGCTCGGAGATATCCCGGAGCGTTCCCTGGAAGCCGATCACCGCACCGTCCGCATTCCGCAAGACGTTGGCGTTGACGGAGGTTGGCACCGCCACGCCGTCAGCACGGCGCATGAGGGCTTCGAAATCGATGACCGTTCCGCGCTGGAATACTTCCGACACCAGCCGCGCATGGACCTCGGCGTCGGCGAAGACGTGGGCGCTCGGCATGCCCACCAGTTCGTCGGGAGTGTAGCCGGCGTGCCTCAAGCTGGAGGGGCTCATCATCACGATCCGGCCCGACCGGTCGGTCTTGAAGTACACGTCGTCAAGCGTCTCGAACGTTGTGCGGTAGCGCTCCTCGCTGTCACGGAGCGCGTCTTCGGCAAGCTTCCGGCCGGTGATGTCGATGACGGTGGAGAGGAAGCCCATCGTCCCCTCGCGGAGGGCCATGGGCGTGATGCTCACATGCGTCCAGACGGAATGGCCATCACGGTGGAGGTAGGCCGTTTCATATTGGGGCATCCTGCCCGTGGCGGCGAAGACGGCGCGCGCCTGTGTGCGCGCCTCCTTGGTTTCGGGCGACACGAGGTCCGGTGTGTGCAGCCCAACCAGTTCGCCGGGACCGTAGCCAAACATCTGCTCGAGGGCCGGGTTCGCGTAAAGCATCTTATAGTCGGACGAGGTGATCGCGATGCCCTGCGTGCCGTTCTCAACGACGAGGCGGTAGCGCTCCTGGGCCTCCCGGACGGCACTCTGCGCCTCATGCTCGACCGTGACATCGGCGACGGAGCCGACATGGCCGACCATCTCATTGCCACGCGTTACGACGCCTGCCCGGACGCTCGTGAAGGCAACCGTGTCATCGCTGCGTAAGAAGCGATGTTCGCTGGAGAAGTGACATGCGCCGCTGGCTGCAAAGGCAGCCCACTCCGCAAACACGCGTTCGCGGTCCTCGGGATGGATCGCATTCCCCCATCCGTCGCCCAGCGCGCCCTCCGCGGTGAGCCCGGAGATCTCCTGGTAGCGGCTGTTGGTGTAGATGCAGGCGCCCGCCGCATCGGTGAGGAAGACGCCCATCGGCGACGACTCGGTCATCGCCCGGAACCTCGCCTCGCTCTCGCTCAATGCCGTGGCGCCCCTGGCCGCGAGGGATTGCGCGCGCCGTCCCACCGTCACGGCCATTTCGGGCAAGATGGAAAGCCGGAAAATTGAGCGAAGGTTCATCGCGCGCACACGGTGATCATCGGCATGGGAAGGGCGCGAAAACAGTCGGCGGCTCCTCCGCTTCCACATGGGACCTGCCGGGAGCCCCATGGCGTCACCGTCCTCCCCATCCGACCTCTTCCAAACGTCCACCGTGGCGCGTGCCAACGCGGCCTTCCTCGCGGAACCAGTTCGCGGCACGCTGCGTCTGATGGTCCCACTTCCGCGCCCCGCCAAGGACCCTGCCCTGCGTCACTACCAGCAGCGCACATTCAACGACCTCGTGCGCGGCATACGCCGCCGCCGGGGTGCCATCTTCACCGTCCTCATGCCCCGCCAGGCGGGCAAGAACCAGGTCTCCGCGACGCTCGTCACGGCCTTGCTGTGGCGCTTCGGCGAGCCTGGAGGATCGATCATCTACGCCGCGCCGACGTTTACGCCGCAGGGGCAGATCAGCTTCGAACGCACCCGTGCAATACTTGAGGCGAGCGCCGCCGTCACGGCTCTGGGCGTGCGCGTGGAGACCTTCAGCCTGGCGGCGGGCGCCGCCCGCGCCGTCTACCTGAGCGCCTCGCCCCTCGCCCACGTCGCCGGGCACACGGCCTCGATCGCACTCATCGTCGACGAAGCGCAGGACATCGAGCGGGATTGGTTCGAGCGCCAGTTCCGGCCCATGTGCGCCTCCACCGGTGCGCCTACGATACTTCTCGGCACTCCCTGGAATGGCGCCAACCTGCTCGACGAGACGGTGGCGCTGAACCGGGCGCGCGATGTCCGGCTGCGGGCCTGGCACCAACGACATGGCGACCCTCGCCGGCGACCGATCTTCCTGCACCACCAGGCATCCTGGAAACAGGTCGAGGCGAGCAACCCTGACTTCGGACGCCATGTGCGTGGCGAACTGCTGCGGCTCGGCGGCGCCAGCCCATACTTCCGCACCCAGTACGGGCTACAGACCGTCGACGCCGCCGGGCGGCTCTTCTCGGAGGCGCAGATCCGATCCCTGCAGGGAAGCCATCCGCGCCTGGCGGAGCCCGTCTTCGGGGAACGATACGTGGCCGGCCTCGACGTTGCGGGAGACGGCGAAAGGGCCGACGCAAGCGTACTCACGATCGGCCGTGTCACCGCTGGCGGGCGCTGCGAGGTGGTCCAGCAGTTGTCGTGGCGAGGCGTACCCATCAACGTGCTGGAGGCGGCGGCGGCAGAGGCGGCGCAAGCCTGGCGGCTTGAGCGGCTCGTGATCGATGGCACGGGCATGGGCGCCGCCATCGCCACGCACATCGACCGCCAGCTCCCGGGCATGGAGGTCGAGCGCTTTATTTTCGGTGAGCGGTCGAAGTCGGAGCTCGGTTACCAGCTCACGGGCGCTGCTTCCCGCGGAACATTGGCAATTTACGCCGACGATGGGAGCGTCGAGGCCCAACAGTGCGCCGTCGAACTGCGCGCCTGCGAACGGCGTCTCGTCTCCGGCAGGCGGATGTCGTGGGGCGATGCCCGCGGCCACGACGACTATGTCGTCAGCCTTGCGATCTGCCTGCGGGCGGCGGAGCAATGCGGAGTGCCGCGCTTCGCGACCGGCCGCCGGCGGGATTAGGGGCCGTCCGGCACGGGTGCGGTACAATGCTTTTCGTGAAGAAGAACCTGTACGAAAATCCTCTTCCGCCCGAATGGCGGGAGCGATTCTCACGGGGAGAGTTCCGTTCGCCACCGATCTCTGAGCAACAGCGGGCGGACTATAAGGAGATCATCCTGCGGTGGGACGAAATCCGCAGCCAATTCCCGGGTGAGCACGTCGCGATGCTCAACGGTGAGCTGCTTGCGCATCACAAGAACTGGTCAGAACTCTACCGCCTGCTCCGCGCGCAAGGTATCTCCGGAGACATATGCGCCATTCGCTACGTCTCGCGCCCTGACGAATTCGCTGAGTTACTCTGAATGCTCAGCGGTCATTTCGATCAGGCGGGGCGGCCACGGGTTGATGCGTTCGTTAACATCCAGGGGTTGGGTTTTGATCGGCCCATCGAGTTCATGGTGGACACCGGATCAAGTTCCACCTCGCTCAACGTTGACGACCTGCGCGGAGTCGATCTCGGCCCTGTTGGTTCACCAGAGCTGGTAGGCCGCGGCTACGGCGGAACGCTTCTCGGGCGCCATGCACTGGGCCTCGTCGGGTTCCGCGATCCAGATCAGGGCACCAGCATTTACCAGGTCGGAATGTTGCTCTTCGATGATCCGGCGCTGGGCGGCCTCCCGTCCGTACTCGGACGAGACA
>JBKKBS010000119.1:0-5906 GCA_046713815.1 Tepidiformaceae bacterium | reverse complement strand
GACCGTAAAGCGTTGAGTCCGAGAGCCAGCGGTCGCTCATCATGCCGGGGAGGGCGTCGCGGTCTCCGGCTTCGAGCGCCTGCTCCATCGCCTCCATCTCCTCGACGTAGCCGGCTTCCTTCCAGTAGTTCCGGTAATTCGGCAGCGAAACGTAGCCGCTGAGCGTGCGCTTCATGACGTTCGCCGCCGCCTCGCGGTCGTCATCGATGCAGGTGGGGATCATGTCGCCCACGAAGAAATCGCCGTCGAGCTTCGCTTTCGGGACATGTGAGAGCGAGGCCGCCATGTGCGAGCGCGAGGCGTTCGCCCAGACCGCACCCTCGGCGACCTCGCCCGCGAGTTCGGTCATCTTCACGCGCAACGCGGCGAGGACGATCGGCGGCAGCTCGCCGTAAACCTGCGCGCCTGCGCGCATTGTCTCGACGTACTCGCGCGTGTCGGCGAGCGGCTTGCCCGTGTTTACTCCGAGGCGGCGGATGGTGGGCGCGTGGCTCACGCCGATGCCGAGGTAGAAGCGGCCCCCTGCGATCTCGTGGATGTAGGCCGCCTGTTGGCCCATATCGAAGGCGGTGCGTTGGTAGATGGGGATCACGGACGTGCCGAAGGTGATGCGCGTCGTGGAGTGGGCGAGCGAGAGGCAGAGGCCCATGTTGTCGCCGAAACTGGCGCAGGAGACCCCCGCGAAACCTCGCTTCTCGATCTCCTGGGCAAGCTCGATGGTCTTTTGTCGCCGTCCGGCGACCGCGGCGAGCGCGAGTGCGGGCATCTGCATGTGTGTTCTCCGATTGTGGATATGAGTCCGACTATACGGACTCAGCACAGCTTCGGCTCTGACAAGCAAACCCCTCGGTCGTGTGATAGCATTGCATCGATGCACAAAGGTAGGTCGAGAGGCGATCGATGGAGACAGTGACGATATCGTCCAAGTATCAGGTGGTCATTCCACGCGCAGTCAGGGATTCTCTTGGCCTTCACCCCGGACAAAAGGTGGCGGTCATCGTGTCCGACGGGAAGATAGAGTTCATTCCCGTGCGTCCCGCGAAGGAGCTACGCGGGATCCTCAAGGGCCTTGCTGCTCACTTTGAACGCGAGGACGATCGAATCTGAACGTCGTGGATTCGTCGGCATGGATTGAGTACTTGTTGGACGGTCCGAATGCACCCGCGTTCGAACCAGCCATCAGCGAGTTCTCGCAACTGCTGGTGCCGACGGTCGTTCTCCTTGAAGTGCGCCGCCGGCTCCTTCAGCTCAGCGATCCTCCAGGCACCTCCCAAATACTCGCCACGATGCATGCTGGGGCGCTTGTCCCCCTCGACCCGGAGCTGGCCCTGGACGCCGCGCACCTCGGTGTCCGGCATCGCCTGCCGCTAGCGGACAGCATCATCTATGCCGTTGGCCGCCGATTCGGCGCAACGGTCTGGACGCAAGACTCGGATTTCGAGGGCCTTGAGGGCGTCGAATACCGGCGGAAAAATTGACGCATGCCCCGTAGCGTTAGCTGGCTTCCAGGCCAAGTGCGGCGCGCAGGCGGCCGCGCAGCGACTCGCGCGGTCGCGCCCCGATGACGGGGATGCGGTGCGCGAGCGCCTCGTCGCGCAGCCAGTTGCCGTAGCGCCACGCGACCTGAGCGCCGAGGCGTTGACGCGGCAGCGTCTGCGGCAGCGGCCCGGCAATCGCCGACCAGCGCATGCGCATCGCGCGCTTCACCTCGTCCGCGTCCGCCTCGTGGATGACCACGCCACGCACCTCGACCGGCTCGCCCGGGTCAAAGCTGGCGAGTCCGCGCACCTCGCCGTCCACGCTTTCCTGCGCGAATGCGAGGGCCGAAATCCATGCCGGGTCGAGCCAGGAACCATCGACGACGAGCGTGTCGTAGGTGGTGCGCATTTCGAAGGCGATCGCCGGCGCGAGCGCGCGGCAGACGACCGCCGAGGCCGCGACATGCTGTCGGACGAGCTCTTCTGGTGACTTCTTCCCCTGCCGGATGGCCTCGTCGATGCCGAGAGCATCGCGTTCGGGCGAACCTTCGGGCAGAATCGGCTGCAACGCCCGCCAGATCGTGTCCGCCTGTAGCCAGCCAGCGTCCAGTTCGCGCGCCAACGACCGCGCACGCGTCGTTTTGCCCGCCGCCGAAGCGCCACCGATCAAGTAGAGCCGCTTCATCTCAACTCCGCGGTGAAATCAGGTCGTGTCCCCTGTAGCCAGCCCCGAATCGTACGGGGTGAGCGGGGAATGCCCGTCCGCGCGGCTCACGACCTAACCCATCACTCTCAACGCCCCTTCGCCCATTGCTTCGCGTGGTAGGTGATGATGATATCGGCGCCCGCGCGGCGGATGCTCGTGAGCGCTTCGTCGATCGCGCGGGGGCCGTCGATCCAGCCCCGTTCGATGGCCGCCATGAGCATGCTGTATTCGCCGCTCACGTTGTAAGCCGCCACGGGCACGTCCACGGCGTCCCTCACCTGGCGCACGAGGTCGAGATACGGAAGCGCGGGCTTTACCATCACCATGTCCGCGCCCTCGGCGATGTCGGTCAGCACCTCGTCCATCGCCATCCGCCCGTTGGCCGGGTCCATCTGGTAGCCGCGACGGTCACCAAACGCTGGCGCACTCTCCGCCGCTTCGCGAAACGGCCCGTAGAACGCGCTCGCAAACTTGGCCGCGTACGACAGTAGCGCTACTTCGGAATGCCCGGACCCATCGAGCGCTGCCCGGATGGCGCCCACGCGGCCGTCCATCATGTCGCTCGGCGCGATGATGTCGCAGCCCGCGTCCGCAAGTGTCACCCCCGCCTCGGCCAGCAGCGGCAGCGTCGCATCGTTGTCGACCGACCCGTCCGCCCGCAGCAGGCCGCAGTGACCGTGGCTGGTGTACTCACAGAGGCAGACGTCGCCAATCACTACCAGTTCCGGCGCCGCTTCCTTGAGCACGCGCGTCGCCTGCTGCACGATCCCGTCCCGCGCGTAAGCCCCCGTGCCCTCCTCGTCCTTCGATGCGGGCAACCCAAAGAGCAGCACCGCGGGAATCGCAAGGCCTCCCAGCTCCCTTGCTTCGGCGGCGAGCGCATCCAGCCCGAGCCGATCCTGTCCCGGCATCGAGGCTATCGGCTTGCGCCCGGACAGCCCGGCCTCCACAAAGAGTGGATAGACAAGGTGAGACGGCGTAAGTTCGGTCTCGCGCACGAGGGCACGGATGCCCGCCGTGCGGCGTAGCCGTCGATGGCGGCGAGCAATCGGGAGTTCCACGCAATGATTCTATCAGTCCTGTCGCGCTATGCTGACTTCCGTGGACCGCAGACTTCCCCCGCAATATGACGGCTGGCAGCAACATGAGGCCGCCTTCCGGCGCCTCTCCGTGCCCGAGCTCGTCGCCGAGATCCAGGACGGCGCTCCGGATCGCCGTCTCGCCGCCCTCTCCGTGATTGATCTCTCGGAAGTCGACCAGGCCCGGATCGAAGACTGGATCCGCGTCCTTCCTGACCCCGAGGTCAACGAGTTCGCGGGCGCCATCCCCGCGCAACGCCCCTCGTCCAGTTGCGCGGACAACCTGCGTTGGGCCGAGGTGGCGCGCATCGGCTACGGCAAACGCCGCCTCCCAACCTTTCTTGTCATGCTCTTCTCCGCTCTCGAAGCACTCGAATCGCGCGAGTGTCCTGGCGCCGGCCAGGCCTGGGATGGTATCGGCGGCTGGCTCGGCGCCATGTACGACGAACTCATGCAATCCGGCGACCAGCAGTCGATCGAGGACATCTCGCTGTTTGTGTTCGAAAGTTGCCTCGACCGCCAGGCTGTTTTCGATGCGTTCTGCGGTGCGCTCATCCGCCACGAAGAACTCGCCCGGCGCGTCAGCGCCAACCCTTCACTCCTCCTCGCCGACCTCCCCCCCGACAAGCAGCGTCGCGCCCTCCAGGAAGCCGAAGCCGGCGGTGGCCTCCCCCTCGAAGAATCCTGGGCCGCCCTCCACGGCTTATAGCTTCCAACGCAGCGCGACAGTGGTCTCCCCTCCCCCTCCGGTGTGAGGGAGCGGTGAATCGTGAATCGTGAATCCCGAATCGTGAATCATGAATCGGGCGTATGCTTTTCCCATCGACCGAGAGAGTCGGGAGGCGTCGCATGAACGGCTATCGCGTAGGCATCATTGGGTCCGGGCTCATGGGCAGCGGCATCGCCCAGGTCGCCGCCTACAGCGGCTGCGAGGTCACCCTCGTCGACCTCGACCAGGAGCGCGTCGACCGCGCCATCGCCGGCATCAAGCAGCGCCTCGACCGCGAGGCTGAACGCGGCCGCATTACCGTCGAGGCTGCCGAGGCCGCCGCCACGCGTCTCTTCGGCGTGGGCGACATGGAGACGATGTCGTCGCTGCGCACGGCGAACGTGATCATCGAAGCCGTGCTCGAAGACGTTGAGGTGAAGTCGAAGGTTTTCAGAAAGCTCGGCGAGATCGCCGCCCACGACGCGCTGCTCGCCAGCAACACCAGTTCGCTCCCCCTCGCCGACCTCGCCGCCGCCAGCGGCCGCCCGGAGCGTGTGATTGGCCTCCACTTCTTCAACCCGCCCTGGGCGCTCAAGCTCGTCGAGATCGTCTCCACGCCGAGCACCACGCCAGAGACCGTGCGCGACGCGATGCAGCTCTGCGAGAAGATGGGGCGCGTGCCCGTGCAGGTGAAAGACACGCCTGGCTTCATCGCCAACCGCTTGCTCGTGCCCTTCATCTTCGATGCCATCGACCTGCTCGACAACGGCGTCGCGACCGCGGAGGACGTGGATATGGCCTGCAAGGTCGGGCTGAACCACACCATGGGCCCGCTCGCCACCGCCGACCTCATCGGTCTCGACACGCTCAAGCTCATCGCCGAGAGCATGTTCGAGGAGTACGGCGAGCCGCGCTTCAAAGCCCCCACGCTCCTCCGCCGCTACGTCTCCCTCGGCCACCTCGGCCGCAAAACGGGCCGCGGCTTCTTCCGCTACGAGTGACCCGGCTGATCGTTGTCGAGCGCCCGTTTCCGCAGGTAATCAACGAAGCGACCTAACCGGACGGCATGTGGATCGCGTGGCCCACGATCTTCCCGTCGATCTGTCAGGGCACGCTGAGCGACGATCAGCGCGGCGTCAGCCTTGCCATTGAGCATAAGAAGCGCCGGGTAGTAATGCTCAGCCATGTTGTGAAAGATCGGGTTCGCCGCCTCCCAGCCCGCTAGCGAATCGTCTACCGTCCCGTACCAATCGAAGAATCCGCCTGCAGCCGCAAGGAACGCCGACCATTGCCCGGTGATGGCCGGGATGCCGGACGGAGATCTGAGCTTCCAGCAGTTGGTGGTATCGCCAAGGAGTTCCGTGGGGTGGGCTGCAACGTGTACCCGCGGGACACCTCCTCGCACAGGCGGGAGTCCGACATCAGCATCCTCGAGAAGCTTTGTGACGGCCGGGAATTCGAATCCCACGAAGGGCCAGAGGCTTACCTCTTCCATGAAAACCTGTAATCCGAGACCGGCACGGTATACGACTCCCTTCGGTGACGGGCGCTCGAAGTTCAGGCGGGAGTGCTTCCTGTACCCATGTGCTACCGCGACCTCCACAAGTTCCGATTGGAGGCGTCCGATCAGGTCTCGTCTATCCCGTTTCCACTCTGGTTCGACGGCCATGTCAATTACCAAGGATCGTCGCCATTTCGTCGAGGATGGCAACGCATTCGTCGTCCGTGTTGTAGAAGTGCGGGCCGATGCGGATGCCCGTGCCGGGGCGGTAATCGACCACAAAGCCACGGCGGATGAGCTCCAGCTTCACTTCCTCCGCCCTCGGCGGGTTCACGGTCACATGGTTGCCACGCTCCTCGAAGCGCTCGGGGGAGTTCACCTCCCACCCCCGTTCGCGTGCGCCGTCGAAGATAATCCGGGTTTGGCGGCGCGC
>JBKKBS010000118.1:0-3052 GCA_046713815.1 Tepidiformaceae bacterium | reverse complement strand
AGTGGGGCGAGACTCCCAAGGCCCTCATCATCCTGCGCGAGGGCCAGACGGCCACTGAGGAAGAGATCATCCAGTTCGCGCGCCAGCATCTCGCCCACTTCAAGGCGCCAACGTCCGTGGACTTCGTCGAGACGCTGCCCCGCACCGTCACGGGCAAACTGCAAAAGTTCATGATCCGGGACCAATACTGGAAGGGCGCCGAGCGCCGAGTTAATTAGGAGTCGCGGCCCTCCGTGGCCGCTGGAGTCGCATCCAGCTCCCGGGCTCGCGTTCGTCCCTGGCCGCTGGGAGTGCTCGCTTCCTTGGCATTGTGAAATCGTTCACTTACCGGGACGTGCCCACCACGCACGCTTGTGACTGACCACGCGCAAACGAGGTCCTTATGCGCTTCGAGCACACGATCGACATCGCCGCGAGCCCCGACATCGTTTGGGCCGTCATGTCCGATCTCACGAAGTGGCCCGAATCGGTGAGGAAGGCGGCGCGGACCGACGCGGGTGGGCGGCATTAGTGGCGTCGCCCGCGCCCACGGTGGGCCGGGACTACCCCCGGGTCGGCGCTAGCCCCGGCCGACCATGCCGGCGCTGACCATATAGGTCCCGAATTCGCGCGCGGTGCGGGGGCCGAGGTGCGCGCGGACACGCGTTAGCGCTTCGTCACCGGCCGGGTGGCCGCCGCGCATGAGGCCGTCGACGTCTTCGAGCGTGGCCACCACGGCCGCGCTGAGTTCGTTGTATGCGCAGCTCAACTCCTCCCACGAGGGAATCGGCGCCAGGTCCTCGCGGCCGCCGAGGTCATGGGCGCGCGCTCGCAGGCGGTCCGCCTCGGGGCCCGCGCTTTCGCCCACGATGGCGCCTATCTCGCGAAACATCGCCGTCATCTCGTTGTGCTCGGTCGCCATGATCTGCTGCTCCGCGTGGGCGATCTGCTTCGCGCACTGGAGGATCGTCTGGATCATGGCCAGCGAGATCTGCGCCTTCTCCGTCTGGAGTTCGGGCGCGATCTCCTTCGCCAGCGTCAAAGATACGGCGTCGAGGAAGTCTTCTACTGATGGCTTCACATACATCACGCACCCCCCGCGGCAGGCATCGGATAGCCCATCAGGCTGGCGAACACCATCGTGGAACCCACCGCCGGCTGGAAGATATACATCGGAATAAGCTCGTCGTGCTCCCCGTCCAGGCGTCGCTTCACGGAGGAGAGCACGGGCACGCCGATGTTCGCGCCGGAAAACTTGCTGAAGTAGCCGAGTTCTTCGGGCGTCACGCCGAAGCCCGTCAGTTTGTTGTAGTACTGGAGGAAGCCGCCCTCTTTGGTCACGCTGCCGAAGACGTTGGTGGCGCTGATCGCGTCCATCAGCACCATCCAGCCGAGATCCTCGCGCGGGTCGCCCATGTGCGCGTTCTCCCAGTCGATGAGCGCCGTCACGCGGCCGCCCTCGTAGAGGAAGTTGGCGGGGTTGAAGTCGCCGTGCACGAGGACCACAGGCAACGGCCGCGGCTTGTCACGGCGAAGAGAAAGGTAGCCGTCCATGATCACGGGGATGGGCGAATAGGCCAGGCCCCCATAACTGTCGATGTAGTACCGGATCATGGAATCCATGTAGTTGTCCCACGAGCTCGGATCGGCGCCGACCTCCCGCGGATCATCGTGCAGTCCGTTGGGGTTCAGCTTCCCGGGGTCGGTCAGGTGGAGCTCTGCGATGAGCTCGCAGAGGTGCGTGGCGACCGACTCGGCCTGGTCGCAGCAGGGGCCGCCGTTGAAGAGCTGGGAGACCATGTTGTTCCCGCTGGCGCGCTGCATGACCATCGCCCGCTGCCCGAAGATCGCCATGTCGTTCGCAACGAGGTAACTGTCCGCGACCGGAATAGTCGTGTGCCGGGCCACATTGAGGAGGAGCTCATGCTCCGACTGGCGGCTGGTGTGCAAGATCGCCGCCGCCGGTGGCGGGTCCTTGCGCAGGATGCAGGGAAGCAATTCCGTCACTCCCGAGCGGCAGACCTTCACGTCGAACCGCCACGTCTCGCGCGAATAGCCGCCGGGGATCGGCGAAACCCCGGTCACCTCGACGCTTTCGGCGTCCGCCCACTCCCGCGTGAGCCACTGTTGCAGACTGTCCTTCATGCCTCACCCCCTCGCGTGTTAAATCTTGTTAACGTGCGGGGGAGTCTATCAGCGGGCGCACGTTGGTGCATTTACGGGGCCACGCTGGCTACCTGCACCGCGGCGCACTGGGATACGATGCCCGCATTACGATTCTTGAGGTGCTCACCGTGAAGTTTGGGGTTGCGTTCTTTCCTACTGACTACGCCATCGATGTCATCCAGCTCGCCCGTGTCTGCGAGGACCTGGGGTTCGAGTCGCTCTTCTTCCCGGAGCACACGCACATCCCCGCGAGCCGGCGCACGCCGTGGCCCGGCGGCGCGGAACTGCCCATTGAGTACTCGCACACGCTCGACCCCTTCGTGGCGGCGGGTGCGGCGCTGGCGGTGACCACCACCCTGAAAGTGGGCACGGGCATCTGCCTGGTGATCGAGCGCGACCCGATCACGCTGGCGAAGGAAGTGGCGAGCGTCGACTTCCTCAGCGGCGGCCGCTTCCTCTTCGGCATCGGCGGCGGCTGGAACCTGGAGGAGATGGAGAACCACGGCACGCGGCCCGCCGTCCGCTGGAAGATTCTACGCGAGCGCATCCTCGCGATGAAGGAGATCTGGACGAAGGACGCGGCCGAGTACCACGGCCAGTACGTCAATTTCGACCCCATCTGGAGCTGGCCCAAGCCGGTGCAGAAGCCCCACCCGCCGATCATCGTGGGCGGCGACGGGCCGCGGACGCTGGAACGCGTGGTCGAGTATGGCGACGAATGGATGCCAATCCCGGGCCGCAACTCGCAGCCGCTCGACGGCCGCATCGCCGAACTGCAGTCCATGGCGAAGGCCGCCGGGCGAGGGCGCATCCCCGTGACGCTGTTCGGCGTACCCACGGATCGCTCGGTCATCGAGGGCTACGAGGCGATGGGCATCGATCGCGCCTGTTTCCGCCTGCCCTCCGT
>JBKKBS010000117.1:0-11331 GCA_046713815.1 Tepidiformaceae bacterium | reverse complement strand
CCCGGGTTCAGGCCACGGACCGGGGTGAATCGCATGACTCTTGTGGTGCGAGCATCCCATAGGGTGCCGCCATATGCACCCTCGCGCAGTCCTTCGCGCCTCGAATGCCTCGTAACCAACGAAGGCTCAACGTCAGTGGCCTTGTGCTCGTCATAGTCTTTCGGCAGGTGCATCTGTTGGGCGTGGAAACGCGAACGCGTTGAGAGGGCAGCAATGGGAGATGCTGGAGAACTTGATCCGATCGCCACGGAGATACTTGCTCCGCTGGTCGCCTTGCGGGCCCGCTACCTGGCCACTCAGCAGCTCATCACGAGGCTCCTGGACAGTTTGGCGCCGTTCGTCGAATCTCGCACTGGCCCAGCGCCGGTCCCGCCCTCGAGATCGCCCAGCCCGGAGGCGGCCCGTACCGGACGCGGACCGGTGCGGGCCGCGCTCGATGTCGAGTCGGATGAGATCGGCGTGTTGCTAGACTTCCAGGAGCGGCTTGCAACCCTGGAGGGCGTCGAGAGCATCGCCGTCGCAGGGACCACGAGCGGCGGCACGCGCCTTATCGTGGAACTGGCGGACGTATCTCCAGAGCCCGCACCGTTCGCGCCCGTCGACATAGGGCTTCCGACGCTCCTTTGCGCGTGGTGCGGAAAGCTGATGCGCGCCGGTACCCGAGACATATCGCATGGGCTTTGCGAAGATTGCGCCGCCTCCGTCCTTGGAACGAATCCGAGTTCCTGACCCCCTCGCTCCGTCACGCCCAGCGCCTATTGGACCCGGCCTCCACCGTTTGAATTCCCGGCCACCACCACGGCCGGCGACAATGCCCGGTACGTGTCGCTCGAGTTCCTCAATGCAAACGGCATCCGCGTCTCTGCCTACCTGCTCGGGGGTGTATTCGCCGTCGGCGTGTTCCTGGTACGACGGCGCGAAGGGGACGATGGCCGAGGGGTGGCCTTGCTCTGGCTCAGCTTCGCGGTCATCCTGGTCGTCCTTGGCCTTGCCAGGATCGTGGACTTTGGGCCGTGGCTTACCTCCATCGGGCGCCATGAGGCACGGATTGATGGCTGGTACGACCAGCGCCGCGAGGTTCAGGGGAAGGTCGCGGTGGCCGTGGCAGGTGGCACAGTGGCGCTGACGTTGTGTGTTGCGCTGGTCACGCTGGTGCGCGCCCCTCGGCTCGCCGCGCCGTCCGTCTTGCTGGTGACGCTGCTGGGATTCCTCGCCATTCGGGCAATCTCGTTACATCAACTGGATGCCGCGCTCTACCAAACCGACTTTCACGGCCTGTCGCTCAACACGGCCAGCGAGCTCGGCCTCACGCTCCTGTTTTGCACCGCGTGTCTGGCGATGTGCATTGGAGATCGCTACGGCGCGAGAGCAATCATTCGGCGACGGCCGAAGGGAGCCAGCGGATAACCCTGGCGGGCTGTCCGGCGACCACGCAGTGCGGTGGGACGTCTTTGGTGACGATCGCGCCGGCGCCCACTACTGCCCCCTCGCCGATGGTTACGCCCTTCAAGACGATCGCCCGGCAGCCGATCCACACACCGTCGTGAATGGTCACGGCACCGGTCAACGCGCCCGCGCCAGGGACGGGGTGTTGGTCCGTATCCATGATGATTACGTCCCACGAGATGGCGCAGTTGCGCCCGATCGATACACGTTCATCACAGACGACGAGGGTGTTCCGATTGAGGTAGGTGCCCTTGCCGATGGAGAGATCACCTGCTGGCCCCACTTCCAGGCGGACGCCGGACCAAAGGCTAATGTTCTCTGCCGTGAGCCGCCCGCGGTTCGCGATGAGCGGGGCGAGCCCGCCACCTCGCCAAACGACCATCCCCACGTCGTCGAACTTCCGCCGTAGCAGCAACCCCTTCAACAGTCCTCCCACGGTGTAGCGCCGCACGGCGGAGCGCGCGCGGCCCACGAAGTCCAGGGAAGGACCGAGCAAACGGCCCGCTAGTGGGACTTCATGGCGACGCGCGACGGGAACCATACCGTTTCCTGCTCTCCGAGGATGACGTTGTTCGCAAACTCAACCCCCTGCATAAACGAGTGGTCCATGTTTCCGATCTCGTAAAGCCACCCGCCGAAGCGCCCTCGAGAAAACACGTCCCTGGCCATCAGTTCAGGCTGAATAACGGCTAAAGCCGCATCGCGGTCGAGGGTGGGCACAGGGTACGAGTAAGAGACCTGCGTGAAGTCTTTGGTCACGATCTTCTCCCGGTCCTGTTCTTGCAGAATGCCAGTGCTGACCAGGCCATCGATCGTGCGCTCGACGATCGTTGCCGCGCTCTCAAGTTTATACGGTGAGTAAGACGTCTCCGTGAGCAAGAGATAGTGGGCGTCATCGGGAGCGATGAACGGCGAATAGTTGGATAAATACGTGACTCGATAGAACGGGGCGTCTGGCTCTGGAAAGTACAGCCAGCACTTGGCACTTGGGCACGGCCCGGCCACGCCGATACCAACAAACAACCCGCCGGTCCAGCTCAATCGGGAGGCGGCATCGTGCACATCGGCCGGAAGGCCCTCGGAGCCCGCAACGAGGAGGTTCAAGGGGATGGTGCTGAGAAGCACATCGTACGCCACCACGCTTCCATCCTCGAAGGCCACGCGCTTGTTCGAAACATCCACGGAAACGGCCCGCATCCCCAACCGTAGATGATCCTCCACAAACGGTTTTACCCGTTCGTAAAATCCGCCAGTCCCTCCGCGCAGCGGAAACTTGAACGAGTTGTTCGGTCCCCAGCTGGAGTCGTCTGCCTGGAAGAGCACGTTCCGCAGGAGTTGATCAACGTCCACCACCGAGACGCGTTCCGCTATCCAGCGCTTGCTCATGAGGCTGAGCGGGTGTGCCCAGACCTTGAAGTTGTAGGGGACCATGAAGTGGCGGGCGATACCGTCCCCGAATTGCGCGCAGATCCATGCCTCAAAGTCCTCCACCATGTCCGGGTCCAGTGTTCGCTGGGCGCGAATGATGCCCGAGAGACACTCCAGGGCGACATCTGGCGGAAGGTGGCGAATATTGTTCTGAAAGGGATAAGGAACATAGCGTCCCAGCATACGTATCCAGCTCTCGCGCTGAATGACACTTACGTCCTCCCCCATGAGCTGGTCGTATACGTCCGTGAAGTAGTCGTAATGAGAGAACAGGACGTGGCCGCCCAGGTCGTACGTGAAGCCCGCTTCGTCGGTATGGCTTGCAGCCAATCCGCCGACATGGTCCGAGGCTTCGTATATGGTCCAGTCGGAACACCCCAACTCCTGGAGCCGGTAGCCTGCTCCCAGTCCCGTTGGCCCGGCGCCGAGGATGACGATCTTCACGACGCCGAACCCCCAGGGGGACTCGATGAACGGTACATGCGCGACGGCCGGTCGACCTGGTAGCCGTAGCTTCCCCAGATTCCGGCGATGAGCCCGGCCAAGTATGCGCTCGAATGCTTTCGGCCGAGGAGTGGTTTCACAACGACCCGCACGGTCTGCCCGGCCAATCGTGAAACCAGGAGCCGAAGCGCCACCCTGTCTCCGCAGCGGACATGCTTCATGTAGAAGCCTCCGTCGCCCGTCCCGTAGGCCCGGAGCGTGGCCGGCCATTGGTCCGCCGTTCGAAGCCCGTAATGGAACACTCTGACCGATGGTTCCAGGAGGCAGACGACACCAAACCGATACGCACGGAACTGGAGGTCGAAATCCTGCGAAGACCGCAACGGACCGCCTCCGCCGAGGACCTCATCGAAAGGGCCGACGCGGTCGAAGAGGCTTCGCCTTGCCGCGAAATTTGCGCCCATCCCGCAAACGCGGAACCCAGCCACGTTCGAGAGACGTTCTTGCGTCGCGAACTCGAGGGCTGGTATGACGCCGTCAGTGGAGGAGACATCGTCCGGGACTAGCACCTGCCCATACACGAGCTCAACGTCGGGATTAATCGCAAATGTCTCCACCACACGTCGAAGCCAGTCCGTGGGCACCACGCAATCGTCATCAGTAAAAGCGATCACAGGAGCGCAAGATTCTCGAATGCCGGTGTTGTAGGCCGCGGACAACCCAACACGCTCGGAATGGATGTAGCGGAGGCGGTTGTCGCGTTCACGGATCGGATTGAGAGCATCGCGAGTTCGAGAGTCAGGGCTCTGGTCGACCACAATCAGCTCGAAGTCCTCAAGCTCGCAATTGAGGATGCTTGCCACCGCCTGGCCAATCAGGTCCGGGCGGTTGACCGTGCAGAGGACGACTGACGCAGCGGGCATAGTCGAGAGGCTACGCCTCAGTTCGTTTACGCGTGGTTGAGGCCAGGTTGCGCGTTCTCTTGCCTTCCGGACCTCAAATCGGGCGACCCGACCATGGTTCGATGGTCTCCACTTGTTCGACGTGTCTCGGTATTTCCTTCTACCAGGTACCTTCACGCCGCTCGAATCGCGAGTAAGCGGTTTTGCCCGCCTCCGCCGGACCGAAGCGGTGGTACTTACCGCTGGGCATACCCCGGATACCCCCTCGGTATGCGCTATGTCCGGACGTTCCCTCGACTCCGTCTCTCCCTCTCCTGTGGAATCATCCGGCATCTTCTCAGATGTCCGGTTGGAGCCAGTGTTATGACGGGAACTCCGTTTCTCGCCCTCCCCAGGGCGGCACCTGTCGCGGCGATTGTGTATATCTCCGAGTCGCCGCCGCCTCAGGTCAGTGGCGCGCTCATTCGGCGAGGATATTCGGTGTTGGAACGCTCGTGGGCGTCGGGAGCGGAAGATCTCCTGGATGAACTCCAACCGGATGTGGTTATTTTCTACCTCGATCCCGTCAATGAAGAAGACAGACGCTTGCTACTCGAGGTTACCGATCCCGGGTCTGACAGCACCGCCGTCCTCGTCGTGGCCCCAAACGGAGACGACCAGGCTGTGCTCGCGGCACTCAACGCGGGTGCGGACGCTTGCCTCGGCAGTTCCGTGATGCCAGAGGTGCTTGCCGCCCAGGTCGACGCTCTCTACCATCGGAGCCGTCGCCGCCCCACCGCCTCCGAGGATTTGGTGATTGCCGTGCGGGATCTCCTCGTCGACTTCGCGCGGCGTCGAGTAACCCGCACGGGCCGCGCGCTGCCCCTCACGAGGACGGAATTCGATATCCTGGGAGTGCTGGTAAGGAACCCTGGCCGCGTCGTGTCGGGCACTGAAGTACTCTCCGCAATCGGCCAGTTCGTCAGCTCCGAAGCCCAGGCCCGCCTGATCGTGAAGGTGCATCTCAGCCATCTTCGCCAGAAGCTCGGCGCCCACCCCTCGGGAAGAGAGTACGTTCAGACCATTCGAGGCGTGGGTTACCTGCTCGATCGGCGTGAAGCGGACTTCCGAGAGATGGATTCATCCCCTGAAACGCACGACTACGCGGGAACCTCGGAACTCACTCCTCGGGCTGGCTGACGGACCACCACTCCCCGCGTACATGAACATCCGCGTTGGCTGCCCGTATGCACGCGAGGATCTCGCGCACATTCTCAACCGGGCGGCAGTGGTGGAGAGCGATCATTGCGGTGGGCTTGTCATCCTTGTAGACGAACTCCATGCGAACGCGCATCTCCGCATCCCGAGTTAGCGTTACGCTCGTGATCAGGTCCAAGCGCACTGATTTGAACGACTGTGACGAGCGACGACGCAAGAACCCCTTGCTCTCCGCTTGGGAGATGGTCAGGGACTCCCCTTCTACGCCGGCGCGTCCGCCCGCGTGCCGCACCACTCCTCGCACCTGCCACTCGTCCTGCTCGTCCAGCCACAAATCAGCCGCTTCGTTCGCGCCCTCGGCGACGGGCTCGCTCCGAGGCGTGCCTTGCTGGCTGTCGCTGACGACGGCGCGCACCGTGCCTGCAGCAGGGGAGTGAACGCTGGAATCTCCATCCGAAGATTGTGCAGGGGGATCGTGATCCTCGAGGTCCAGCCTGGTGCTCGCATGTCCGCCCACGAGGCCATCGATTACTGATTGCACAGGCCCCGCTTCCTCCGGTTTGGAAGGGAGGCTGCCGGGCTTAGCGGCCGGTGATGTGTGTTCCGGGCCGCCCGCACAGGCGGCGGGGGCTGCACCGTCCTCATCACCCGGCCGCCTTTGGCGCATGTCGGCGGTGTCGGCGATCACATCCAGCAACACAGTGGAACAGCGCTGCGCTTCGTCACGGTGGACACGATCGCCTGACTGCTGCCCGTCCTCAGCGCGCTCCCGGTCCGGATCCGGGTCCGGCAGGGCCTCCACCATTTCCGCCGAGGCCTCTGATTCCATCCGAACTGGGGCGGGCGGCGGCATGGCCGTGGGGGCGCCATGATTCGCGAAATCAGTGACCGTCAGCGGTGACCGATGCGCGTGCTCGGGCTCCCCGAGCTCGAAGGACAGAGGCCCGCCCGAAGTGCGATTGGGCTGCAGGGGGCGGATCGCGGAAGCGCCTCCGACCGCGCCGGGGAACGCTTGTTCCATGCGGACGTTCTGCACAGGCAGCCTCTCCCAAAGGGTCAGGGCCTCGTTCCTCGTCAGCGGGACTATTTCGCTGTCCCGAGGTTCATCGAAGTGCGCTATGAAGAGGAAGTAGAGGCCCCGTAGGGGCGTGCGAAACAGAAACTCGCTCTGTCCACCTCGCTTCAGGGGGGCAAGGCCGCCGCCCCATCGGGTGTCGTGTGCGAGAAGCGTGGCGGTGGCGGTATCGTAGCGGACGGCGCCTATTGTGAGCGCGAACGTGATCGGTTCCATCTGTCGTGCGAGCGATCATATCACTCGACCTCGTATCGTTGCCGTAAAATCTGCTGTGTGGCGCGGTCGCGACCCCATGTGCCACTGCGTGCGCCCGAACGATTGTGGACGGCCAAACGTAACGCTGCCTCTACCCTGGCACGACCCGTGGGCCGTAGCATGCCAACCAGCGCAGTCGGACGAGGAGACTCGGAGTTTCCACGCCGGGCACCGACAACAGTCAGCTGGAGGCCCTCCCCGCGTGGTCCGCATCCGACAAGGTAAGATTCGCCCCTCCGATAGTGTCGACGTGGTGGATGGGCTCCCGTTCGAGGTCAGGCGGGAACGAGGTGAGCTTCCAGCGCTGCGATTCACGCCGGCGGCATCACCGGCGTGGAATGCCGTCGGCGGGGCAGTAAGACAATCGGACGGCGATGATGACCCACGGGAGACACCCCTGGTGTCGGACCCGGAGATCGTCCCGGATGGCGACGATTCGCCAGTCCCGTCGCATGATTCGTCAACAGAGCTGCGGGTGGTTCTGAGTTCCGCGATGCTCCCGGAACACGCCTCCGCTTCCGCCGCTTCTCTCACGCGCGCCCTTGGGCAGATAGACGCCCTGGAGAGCGAAGTCGAACGACGGAGAGAGCGCCTTGCCGCATTACGGCAGAATGTGGCGGAAGCGTCTGCCGCTTTGTCATATGACCGCGGCCGGTTGAGTGGTGTCGACGAATGGTTATTAGCGCTACACGACAACCTGATCGACCTTCGTCGTACATAAGGCGCTCAACGGGAACATTTGCTGTCATTGCTCCACGACGCCAACGGTTCACTAAGTTCGAAACGTAGGTCCGCCACTCACTTGTCACCATCCTGCTCCAGAATCACCCCTGAGATTTTACAAGGATGTGTTTAATCCGAACGCGCGACATGCGTATATATGCGGTGAGCTCGCTGTTGGAAGGTGCTACCCAGGAGGTGGACAGACCGGCAGTGTTTGCTTAGGGCCCCGTCGTGTTCCCCCGAACCGATGGGGCCTCTTTCTTTGATTCGACCGCTGGCGCCTGCTCCGACAGCCCGCGCAGTCACGATTTTCGTGGTTCGCCGCGTGGGTTTAACACGACTTGCGTAACGCTCGCGCTTCCTGCACGTCTCATAGTTGGTGGACGACGGGTTCGCCCACGGGGACTCATGCTTTGGCTGGTGGTATCAGGTCCTGCGCCGAGGGCGCTCGTTGCCGAGCTTCGGTCGGGCATGCAGACTTGGGGGGAGTGCGTCCATGTCAGGATGTCGGTCTCGTCCGAGGCTGAATTTGTTCCACGGCTAGAGGACGATTCAGGCGGAAGGTGGCTGGCCGTGGTTGCGGAACCGGACTCTCTGCTCCGGGCGGCCCAGGCACTTGCGCTCGGCGCATGCGGGGTGATCCTGGAAGGGAGCAACGACTCGGACATGTGCCAGGGCCTGGCAGCATTGCGGGGCCAACGGGACATGTTTCTACCCTCGCAACTCGTGAACCGGATGGCATCGCAGGTACACGGCGAAGGCGCCGTCGTTGTGGCCGGTGCTAACCTCACGGCGCGGGAGCTCCAGGTCCTGGCACTCGTAGCTCGCGGTCACAGCAACTGGGAAACGGCTTCCAGGCTGCAGCTTTCCGAGAACACGGTTCGGTCCCACCTCCGCTCTCTTCGCGCAAAACTGGGTGTTACCCGCTTGCAGCTCGCTTCCACGGCGTGGCGCCTGGGGCTACAGGGTGATGAGATAGCGACAAGTCAAGCTACCGCATTGGAACGTCGCTCCCCGTGACGCGCTGACCGCGCCCGAACGTCCGCTTCACAGTTTGAACACATGTCCATGCCACGGTCTCGCGTAACAAGACGGGTGGTGCTGAACGATGGAGTCTAACCTCTGCACGCCGATTAGACCGGGACAAGTAGAGTGCTTGTTGTGTCACCAACCTCTGACCCAGCACGATGACATTGTCGCCATCGCACATGTGTTGCTCGCGCACGGCGGATGCGCGAAACCACGCCGCCGATCGTGAAGCGCTGCCAATGCTTTGGGCATCGCGACGGATTGCGTTGCGCCCCCCCGCCAGCGCCGGGTCAACTGGCCGTCAGATCGAGCGAACAGCGAGCCGACGGGTATCCGCGATGTGTCCATGCTCTTCTGATACCGCTCGCACCCGCAGAGACCCTCGCCGGCGAAGAAGTGGGCGTCGGCCCGAGGCTCGACGCGGGCAACCCAACATGAACCACGTCTCCACCTGAAGCGCACGCCGCGGTCACACGCTATGGCTGCAAAGCTACGGGGCCGTCCCGGCGGGAGCGACGAATTGGTCAACCGCTGGTGGCTCCGTGCCAGTCAAGTACCGCTGGAGTTATACCTTGACCGGATTCGAATGTGCCGTTCCCCGCTTCACAATTCAAGCGCTCCCATCCAACGGGCCAGGACAACGGCCGCTAGCCAGGTTTCGATGGGTGGTCGCGCTGGCGCTATTGGCCACCGTCTCATTGTTGGCCGGCGACGTCCGGGTTGACGCGGCGGCCGGCCAACCAGCGGCGAATGGTCGTGAGAAGGGCGCCGTGAACGCGTTGGCATTTGATCCCACCGGTTCACTGCTGGCAGCCGCGGACGATAGTGGCGCCGTCACCGTCTGGGATGTAACGACCGGGGTTCAGCTTCGGACGCTCCGCGCGCCCAGCTCGCTGGCGGCAACCTCGGTGGAGTTCAACCCCGGCGGAACACGGCTGGTGGTCTCCTCCAGGGACAGCGTCGTGCGGCTGTGGGACGTTTCCTCGGGGGGACTCCACCGGGAGCTGCGTGGCCACGGGCAGGGCGTGCTCGACGCCACATTCAGCGCGGATGGCCGGCTGGTCTATTCGGCCGCGGAAGACACGAAGATCCTCGCGTTTTCTTGGGCCTGTGTGTCCTGCTCGTAGTGGGCACCGTCTCCGCATGGCCTGGGTCCCGGGTCGTCGGCCGCCTCATCTGCAGCGTTGGGCTTTAACGGCACAACCGCGTATGTGAGCGTGCCTGACGACCTTTCGCTACGTGTTGCGAACAACATGACCGTTGAGGCATGGCTTAAGCCCGTCTTCGCGGCAGGGCATCAACATGCGCTAGGCAAGAATAATTACGAGCTATCCGAATAGACCAGCCGGCGCGGGGTTCCGCGCGTCATTTGAGTTCAGCGTCGGCGGTTCCTGGCGCTCGGTGAGTTCCGGGAACCTCGCGCTCAATGAGTGGTACCGCGTTGCTGGCGTCTACAACGGTTCAGTCATGCGGCTCTTTGTCAATGGGACACAGTGTCCCGAGTCCGAGATCTGCGATCTAAAGAACGGACGTATCACGCATAGAATGCGAGGTACGCGATGACGATTGGACGACGGTTCAACCGGTGCCGCACGGCGCGGGCGACGCTCGAACGGTGGATGCGTCGGCCGAAGACGGCCCAGGCACTGGCGTTGCGGGCGCGGATGGTGCTCGCCTGCGCTGAGGGCAAAAGCAACACAGCGGTCGCCGAAGACCTCGGGATCACGCGGCCGACGGTTGGCAAGTGGCGGCGCAGGTTTCTCGAGTTCGGGGTCGATGGGTTGCTCGATGAACCGCGGCCAGGAGTGCCACGCACCGTCACGGACGAGCAGGTGGAGGCGCTGCTGACGCGGACGTTGGAGACGATGCCAAGGAACGCGACGCACTGGAGCACACGCTCGATGGCCCAGGAGAGCGGCCTGAGTCAGAGCACCGTTGGTCGAATCTGGAGAGCCTTCGGTCTGCAGCCCCATCGGACGGAGACCTTCAAGTTGTCGAAGGATCGACCTGGCTCCCGGCAATTTCGGAGTGACGCTCTTCTTCTTTCTCAGCGGCTACCTCATCACAACGTTGCTTCGGATGGAGCACGAACGAACAGGTCGGATCGCACTCGGTCACTTCTATCTGCGGCGCATGCTGCGTATCCTCCGGCCGTCTACATCGTCCTGTTTCTGACCGTTGGCGCCGTGTGGGCGGGGTGGCTCGTGGGCGAGGCCGACATCCGCGCCGTCGCGCTGCAGGCCGTCCATCTCTCGAACTATCAGCTCATCATTCGAGGGCACGAGGGCTATCCCCTGGGGACGTTTCCCTACTGGTCGCTCGCCGTCGAGGAGCATTTCTACCTGGCATTTCCTGTCATCTACATGGTGGCACTAAGGCTGGCAGTGCCGGCAAAGGCACAGTGGATCGGCCTCGGCGTGGTCTGTGCCATCGTACTTACGTAGAGAGTGGCCTTAGTCGTGTTGTTTGACAGCTCCCAGTACCGCACATCTTTGGCTTCTGACACCAGAGTAGATTCCATCCTATTCGGAGTCATGCTGGCCGTATTTGCCCATCCCGTCTGCGACCGGGCGGTCATTAGTGAAAAAATGTTAAAGTGGGTACTCTTTCCATTAGCATGCGCGATAATCTTGGGAACGTTAAATCCTGGGAAACGTTTGCCCCTTTCAGGGCATGTTCCTCAAAGAGACAGTACGTTCTTCCTTGCAGGGCATCGCGTTGTGGCCAATCTTTACTGCGCTCAGCATGTTCCCACAATGGGGACTCGTAAGGATCCTGAATTTCCGGTGGATAAAGTTCCTGGGAAGCATATTCTACACGATGTACCTGTGC
>JBKKBS010000116.1:0-5400 GCA_046713815.1 Tepidiformaceae bacterium | reverse complement strand
GTTCTCGGCTGTCGGCTCCTGGCTGTCAGGCGACGGTGAGGTGTGGCGAGGCTGCCGAGACCGAGCCAATGCGCCACAGAGGTTCGCTGTCGCGTGCGAAGGCGGCTTCAAGCGCTGATCCGCGTTCGACCGGGCAGCCGAGGAGCAGGCCACCAGATGTCTGTGGATCGAAGAGCAGCGCGGTGACGGTCCCATCGATGCCGCTGGCGATGCTCAGGTAGTCTCCAACCCATTCGCGGTTGCGCCCTTCGCCGCCCGTGTGCACGCCCATGCGGGAGCACTCGATCGCGCCATCGAGGAGCGGGACCGATGCCGCCTCGACTGTGACGGCCACGCCGCCCCGCTCGGCCATCTCCCAGAGGTGCCCAAGGATGCCGAAGCCCGTCACGTCCGTGGCCGCGGACAGTTCGGCGTCCCGCGCCAGGTGCATCGCATGACGATTCAGTCGCAGCATCGACTCGGTGGCGTTCGCGACCCAGCCCGCCTGCGCGCGGCCTTGTTTCGCCGCCGAGAGGATCGTGCCCGTGCCCAGGGGTTTCGTCAGATAGAGCGCGTCTCCCGGGCGGAGGCCCGCCTTCGAGAGGATCCGATCGGGGTGGACGATGCCCAGCACGCTCAGCCCGAACTTAGGCTCCGCGTCCCAGATCGTGTGGCCGCCAGCGATCACGCCCCCCGCCTCCGCCACCTTCGCGGCCGCCCCGCGAATGATCTCCTGCGCCACTTCCACAGGCAAGTCTTCGGGGAAAGCGGCGATATTGAGCGCGAGCGCGACTTCCCCGCCCATCGCGTACACATCCGACATCGCGTTCGCCGCCGCGATTGCCCCGTAGTTGAACGGGTCATCCACCACCGGCGCGAAAAAGTCGAGCGTCGCCACCACGGCGGTCTGGGAATCAATCCGATAGACCGCCGCGTCGTCGGGCGCCCCCAGTCCGACGAGCAGATTGGGGTGCGCAGAGGCATCGAACATGCCGGCTAGTGGCGACAGCACCTGCGCCAGGGCCGCTGGCCCCGCCTTGGATGCTCAGCCACCACAGCTCGTCAGGTCCGTGAGCTTGAGGATCTCCTCGCGTGTCACAGTAGGGATTGTCGATTGATGGTTGCCGATTGTCGATTGAAGGCGCGAGCGCGTGCAGCCGAGTAGCATGAAACGATGCCTCGGTTCGATGCGATTGTCGTGGGCGCGGGGCCCGCCGGGAGCACGGCGGCGCGTGAGCTCGCCGCTGCAGGCGCCCGCGTTCTGGTGCTCGACCGCGCGACGTTTCCACGCTACAAGGCGTGCGGTGGCGGCATCCCACTGCGCACGGAGCGCCTGCTCCCTTTCCCCATCGATTCCGTGATCGAGGACTCCGTCTCACATCTCGACGTGGCCCACCGCGGACAGATGCGCTTCACGCGCGACTCCGGCACGCCCTTCGCGCACATGGTCATGCGCGACCGTTTCGACGCGCTGTTGCTGGATCACGCCACGCGCGCTGGCGCCGAGTTCCGACCGGGGACGACGGTCCGGGCCCTGGATCGCAACGGCCAAGTGACCGTGCGAGGCGAGGACGGCTTCGGGGCCGAGGCGTCGTTCCTGGTCTGCGCCGACGGCGCGCACTCGCCCGTGGGCCGCATGGCCGGCCTCGGCGGGGACATCCCCGAATGTGCCGCCTGGGAGGTCGAAGTCGCCGCACCGGAAGCCATCCGCCGGCGATTCCGCTCCACGGCGCTGATCGAGCTTGGGTATCACCCGTGGGGCTACGCCTGGCTCTTCCCTAAGGCTGGCGTGCTCTCCATTGGCATCGTCCTTCCGCGCGAGCAGGCGGGCGCTATGAAAGACTGCGTCAACGCCTACATCGAGCGGCTCGGCCTCTCCGGTGCGGCCGTCGAGATCAGGCGCGGGCACAAGATCCGGTTCCGGCGCGGCCACGAACGCGTTGTGGATGGCAATGTGCTCCTCACCGGCGACGCCGCCGGGCTGGCGGACGAGTTTACGGACGAGGGCATCTCCTACGCTATCGAGTCCGGCCGGCTGGCCGCTCGCAACGTGCTCCGTGCCCTCTCGGGCGACGGCACGCTCGCACGCTACGAGTGTGACATCGACCGCGAAGTCATGCGCGAGCTGCGGGCCGCGCGGACGATCGGCTTCATGTTTTACGGGATGCTGCGCCGCGCCCCCCGGCGCTGGATGCTCGCCAACGCCCATCTCCCCTTCCTCTGGAACGCGTTCTTTGCCGTGCAAAAGGGCGAATCGACCTACGCGCGCGAGGTCGCCCGCATACCCGTGCTGCCCTCGCTCGCCAGGCGGATGCTCGACTGATGGCGCTCCCTCCACGCGAGGTGATGGTCCGGCTGGCGACGCTCTACGGCTGGCCGATTCACGTCCCTCACGGCGACCCGCTCGCGGAGATGGTGCTCACGGTCCTTTCCCAAAATACGGCGGACACCAACAGCGGCCGGGCGTTCATCCAATTGATGCGCCGCTTTCCCAGCTGGCGCGCCATCGCCGATGCTCCGCTCGAAGACGTTTTCGCGACTATCCAGGGCGGTGGGTTGGCGCAGCAAAAGGCGCCCCGCATCCAGGCCATCTTGCGCGCCGTCTTCGATCGTTCGCCCGACGGGAATGTCGCGTTCCTCACGGAGATGCCCCTCCACGAGGCGCGCGCGTGGCTGCGCGCGCTTCCGGGAGTCGGGCCAAAGACCGCTGCCTGCGTGCTGCTCTTCGCCCTCGGCCTGCCTGCCATGCCCGTTGATACGCACGTTGAACGCGTGAGCAAACGCCTCGGACTGATCCCTGCGAAGACGACGCCGGAACAGGCCCACGACCGCCTCGAAGCGATCGTTGACCCCGCCGACTACTACACGTTCCACATGCTGCTGATCAAGCATGGCCGCCGCCTTTGCGGAGCGCGCCGCCCGGACTGTGGCCACTGTCCCCTCGAACCCCACTGCCCCGCCAGCGAACTCCCCGAGGGCGCTATGCCGGAGCAGCTCATCGTCCCGTAGCCGCCCGAACGTTCGCTTCCGCGCCCCCGTTTCTCCCCGTCCACCGTCCAGCAGTGGGTGGTGAGGGGAGAGCGTCGTCGCTACTCGCCGTCGCTACCGATGAGCGCTTCCGGCTCCGCCGGCCGTGGCATGTATCGCAGCGCGATGCTGGCGCCGATGAGAAACACGCCGAGGAACGATACCACCAGGAAGTTTCGCTGCGCGACTCCCAGGGCGTCGTCCGCGATCGCGCGGATGTCGTTGCCGAATGGATCACCGTCATCGGCGCCGTCCGCGATCAGTCCGAGGGCAACGCAGAGCAACAAGCCGGTAAAGCCCCCCAGCAGGACGCCGATGCCCACTGCCCGGAGGCGCCGATCCTCGCGATAGGCGAGGATCACCGCCACCCCGAGGATCCCGGTCGGGACCAGGAGAATGGCGCTCCAGCGGCTGGCGCTGTTGTTTGCGTCCGCCGTGAGGCGGTCGCCGGTCCTGCGCACGATGCCTTGCGCGGAGAAGACGCCGCCGTCCTGGCTGCCAGTCTGGTCGAACGCTCCCATCCCTTCGACGTACAGGAGCGCCGCTGCTCGCGTCACCAGGAGGTCCGCCATCGAGGGCGCTTCGAGCGAGCGTGCCTCTTGCGCCGAAAGCCGCACCGGCAGAGGAAAGCCCGTTACCTCGATCCCATCGTCGCCGTTTGAGTTGGCCCGCGACCGGATGCTCTCGAGCTGGCTCGCAACGAGCGGTTCCGGGTCTGTCAGGGCTAAGACCATCGCTTGGAGCAGCGGCATGGCGTTGCCTGGCTGGCTCACCTGGCGCGCGCTCACGGCGACGATGAGCAGGGCCACGCTCAAGGCGAGCGCCCCCACAAGCAGCGCCCGCAGAAAAGGTCCCGACGAGTTGGCGGACTCGCGATCACGCCGTGCGCCTGGCTGAAATCGCTCGCCCGGGCGTGGAGGGAGGTAATCGCGGCTCATGGAACTATTGGACGCGCACGACGATGGTGCCGGCGATGCGGTCGTGGAGCGCTCGGCGGTGGCGGTCGAATGCCGCCCAGATAAACCCCAGCGTCGCGACGAGGAAGGCCCCACCGACGGCTGCTGCCGCCGCGCCCGTCGAGTCTCGCAGAGCGTAGGCGCCCAGGCAGCCCAACGCGATGACCAGCAGGTAGGCGAGCAGGCCGATCACCCGTGCGGTTGCCCCGAGCGCCCCGAGCCGGCGGCCGTCGGACCGCAGCACCATGATCTGCATCACGGCCATGCCGATCGTTTGCCCCTTCCAGGCAAAGGCGATGAAGAAGTAGAGCAGGATAGCCGGGGCAATCGCGCCCACGCAGCCCCAGAAGATGTTGATCGCTGTCACGGAAGGGTCCACCCGCTCGAAGTCCGACGAGACGAGGACGACAATCGCGCCCGCGGTGACGAGCAGGGAGGCAATGACGATCGTCACGAAGATGTCGAGCGCAGCGGCGGCCACTCGCGATTCGAACGATGCATAACGCGCGCGTTGCACCGCCCGGGCCGGACGCTCCGCCCCCCTGCTTGCCGCGCTGCTGACTGCCATTGTCCCGTCATGATACTGGCCGTCCGACAACGGGACAGGCAAGACCGCTATTGACCGACCGTTGTGCGAGGCCCGCGTAAGCTCAGTCTGTGACGTTCCCCCGCCCCGTGGCCGCCGCCCCCGTTGCAGAGTACCGGCCCTGGCTGCCCTCCACCTGGGGCATGATCGTGACCTGTGCGCTGCTTGGCGGGGTCATCCTCGGCACGGCTGCCGCGCAGTTCCTCTTCCAGGGATCGTTGGCGAAGTACGAGTACTACCTCTGGCGCTGGGAAGCGAACACGATTCTCGACAACGCCTTCGCGCGTGTCGGCATCGGCCCCGACCCCGGCGATACCGCCGGTGAACCGGCCTTGCGGGCCTACTTCGACCTCACCAGCCAGATGCGCGCCGCGCTTGAGGCGCCCGCGGTCGAGCCGTCGCTCGTCGACGCTCTCGCGAACGAACGCTCCGCCTACGAGAACGATGTCGAACGGCTGCTTGAGCGCTACATCCACGAAGCCGTAGCCTCCGCTGGCCTGCGGCGGGGTCTGCCGCTCTTCAGCGGGGCCGACGTCATCTGGCCTCCGGGCGACCTGGAGTTCTCGAGCCCGCCGCGACTGCTTGTGCGTTCTCCACGCGACCGCATCGAGCGCGACGGCGACACGCTGCTCAAGAACGACCTCAGCCTCGCCGACATCGAGCAGATCGAGGCCCGGACGACGGATGTGGACCAGGTGTCGATCGTGGTGAACGTGGGCGGGATCGCGGCCTACCCCGCGATTATCCGCGACGACCGCTCCTACGACGCGATCCTCGAAACGTCGTCGCACGAGTGGGTGCACCACTACCTGGCGTTCTATCCCCTCGGCGAGCAGTGGGGTAAAGGCGGCG
>JBKKBS010000115.1:0-8013 GCA_046713815.1 Tepidiformaceae bacterium | reverse complement strand
GCAGAACACATGAGCATTTCGATCGCGGGCCGACAGATCCAGTTCGGGCTCTGGTACGACTTCCGCAACCCGCCCCAGTGGCAACGGCCGATCGACGAACTCTACGCCCGCACGCTCGACCACATCGTCTATGCCGAACGGCTCGGCTTCGACACAATCTGGACGAGCGAACACCACTTCATCGATGACGCCTATTCGCCCTCGTTGTTGCCCATCTGCGCGGCCATCGCGGCGCGCACGACACGCGTCCGGATCGGTACGAACATCCTCCTCCTCCCCTTCCATGACCCCCTGCGTGTCGCAGAAGACGCCGCCACCGTGGACGCGATCAGCGGCGGACGCATGGACCTGGGGGTCGCCGTCGGCTACAAGACGGAGGAATTCGAAGGCTTCAACGTCCCCCGCCGGGAGCGCGCAACGCGCATGGAGGAAGCGGTCGAGGTGATTCGCGCGTCGTGGGCGCCAGGCACGTTCTCGTTCGAAGGCAAGCACTTCCGCTACAACCGTGTAAACGTCACGCCCAAGCCAGTGCAGGACCCGATGCCGCTCTGGTTCGGCGGGTTCTCGGAGCCAGCCGTGCGGCGTGCGGCACGTCTCGGCGACGGACTGCTCGCGGCCGCCAACGTCATCCCCACGTACTTGGACGAACTGGAGAGGCTTGGCAAACCGGTGGAGCGCATCGCGATTACGTTGCCGTGGGCGTTGATTGCCGAAGACCCGGACTCCGCCTGGGCGGAAATCGGAGACCACATCCTCTACCAGCGCGCGAACTATGCGCGCTGGTTCGCGGCGGCGGGCACGCCCATCTTCGGCGAAGTGCCCGCGACGCCCGACGACCTGCGTCAACGCAGCCCCGACATCGTCGTCACGCCCGCCCGTGCGCGGGAGATCGTGGAACGCGTCGTGCACGAACTCCCGGTGACGCACCTGTACTGGTGGGCCATCCCACCGGGCGTGCACCCGAAAACGACGTATCAATCGATGGAGTCCTTCGCACGGCATGTGCTACGCCCATAAGGGAACCGTTGCAAAGCTATATCCCCTTGGCGAGATAACAACATATCGCCTTCTCCGGTTGCTAGCATGGGTTCATGCAGGCCACCGTTGACTCAGACCTCGCCCTCGTGACCGCGCTCTACCGCACGACGAACGCTGTTGTCCGTGAGCTCGACCAGCGCCTGGGCAAAGAACACGATGTCACATTCATACAGGCGGTCACCCTTCTCGCGGTGGACTCCTTCGACCGGCCGCAGCCGCACCTGGTGGCGGACTACCTCTCGCAGCAGTCGCAGACCGTGACGGGCGTGCTTGACCGCCTTGAGCGCGCGGGCCACATTACGCGGCGCCGCGACCTGGAGGATCGCCGCGCGGTGCGACTTGAGTTGACCGCGAGTGGCGAGCGCCTTGTGAGCGCCATCCGGGGGGAGCTTCGCCGCCATGTGGACTCGATCTTCGGGAACATCGACCCGGGCGTGCAGCATCGCCTGGATATGGATCTCGAGGAACTCGAACGCTCGGTTCGCCAGATTGGGACGAGCTAGCGATACTGGCCCGCGTGGCCGAGATCGTCCCCCTCCGACTGCTTCCGCCCCAGGGCATCGAGATACTCGATCAGACGCTGCTGCCGAGTGAGGAAAGACGCGTAATCCTGCGCGACCTGGACAGCCTCTGTGAGGCGATTCGCCAGCTACGCATCCGCGGAGCGCCCCTCCTTGGGCTCGCGGGCGCGTGCGGAATGGCGATTGCCGCGGAGACGACGGATGCATCGGACGATTCACTCACGCAAGCGTCGGCGACCCTCCGCGCCACGCGTCCCACCGCCGTGGATCTCGGCGCCTATACCGGGCGCGCTCTGGAGGCAGGGCTGGCCGCCGGGCCAGGCGCCGAAGCGCGCCGAAGCACGCTCTGGGCGTTCGCCGCGAAGGTACTCGAAGGGCGGCTGCGCGAAGACGCAAGCATCGGACGCCATGGCGCACAGGTGCTCGTCCCAGCGCGCACCGTCCTAACGCACTGCAACGCGGGAGCGCTGGCTACCGGCGGCGCGGGCACGGCCCTGGCCGCGATCAGGTACGCGTGGCAGGCGGGCACGCTCGAACGGTGCTTCGTGACCGAGACGCGGCCGCTGCTCCAGGGCGCACGGTTGACTGCATGGGAGCTCATGCGTGCGGGCATCCCCACTACGCTGCTGCCCGATACGGCCGCCGCTTCCTTGCTGATGTCCGGGCAGGTAGGGGCTGTGGTGACGGGAGCCGACCGCATCGCCGTCAATGGGGACACGGCGAACAAGGTCGGGACGTACGGCATCGCCGTGCTCGCGGCGCGTCACGGCATACCGATGTACATCGCCGCCCCACGCACCACATTCGACCTCGCCTGCCCCGACGGAAGCCACGTCCCGATCGAGTTTCGCGACGCGCGCGAGGTCGGGGGCTTCGGCAACCAGCGCTGGGCGCCTGACGGCGTTGCCGCCTACAACCCGGCCTTCGATGTGACGCCGGCCGTCCTGATCAGCGCCTTCATCACCGATCGTGGCGTGCTCCGCCACCCGTTCGCCGGGTCCATCCGGGCTTTTTGCGAGGAGCCATAACGGTCGCGCAAGCGTACACTTCGCAGTCGGGGAAGGAGAGTTCCGTGCGCCCTGCCATCGACCTCGCCGTGATCGGCGGGTCGGGCTTCTACGAGATGCCCGGCCTCACGGACGTGGAGGAACACGAAGTCGACACCCCCTACGGCGATCCGAGCGACCGCATCCGCCTGGGCACGCTCGAAGGCAGACGCATCGCCTTCCTCGCGCGACACGGCCGTCATCACCAGATCCTGCCTTCGGAGCTGCCGCAGCGCGCGAACTTTTGGGCGCTGAAATCGCTGGGAGCGCAGCGTGTGCTCGCCGTCTCGGCTGTCGGGAGCCTGCGAGAGCAATACCATCCCGGCGAACTGGTCGTCCCGGACCAGTTGGTGGACCGCACGCGCGGGCAGCGGCCGCAGACGTTCTTCGGCGAGGGCGTGGTCGCCCACATCGCCTTCGCGGATCCCTTTTGCCCGGACTTACGCGGGGCGGCGCTCAACGCCGGGCGGGTAGCGGGCGCGGCGGTCCACGATGGCGGCTCGTACATCACTATCGAAGGCCCCGCCTTCGGCACACGCGCCGAGAGCGAACTCTACCGTTCGTGGGGGATGAGCATCGTCGGGATGACCGCGCTCCCCGAAGCGAAGCTCGCCCGCGAAGCGGAGCTCTGCTACGCGACGCTGGCGGCGGTCACGGATTACGACGCCTGGCACAAAGAGCACGATGCCGTCGACGCCACATCCGTCTTCGCGGTACTACAACGCAACGTCGAGTTGAGCCGCGCGGTGATCCGCGCGCTCGCGGCTACGCTCACGGACGAACGAACATGCGGATGTTGGAACACGCTCGACGCGGCCCTCGTAACGCGTCCGTCGGCGATCGACGAGGGCGCCATGCAGCGCCTCGGGCCGATCCTCGCGCGCCGACTGGGGGCGGTGGTCTCGTGAGCTTGCTGGTCTCCGGCTGGGTCGCCATCGACGACGTGGAAACACCCTTCGCGCGAAACGAAGGCGCGCTCGGTGGTTCGGCGCCATGCGCGGCGCTGGCGGGAGCGTTTTTCACGGACGTGCGGTTGCTCGCGGCGATTGGCGATGACTTCCCGGACGAACATCGCCGGACGCTGGAGCGCACGAACCTCGACCTCGCCGGCCTGACCGTCGTCGAAGGGGAAACGAGCCGCTGGGGCGCCCGCTACCACTACGACATGAACACGCGCGACACGCTCTACACAGTCCTCGGCGTGAACGCGGACTGGGATCCGGCGCTCCCGCCAGGATGGGAAGACTCGTCCACCGCTTTCCTCGCCGCGGCCGACCCCGTGCTCCAACGGAACCTCATCGCAAGCCTTCGCCATCCGAAGGCGACGATGATGGACACGATCAAGTTCTTCATCGACGGCGCTCTAGACGAGCTGCGCATGACCATGCGACAGGCAACGTTCGTCTCGATAAACGACGGCGAGGCGCGCATGATCACGGGCACGGCCAGCGTCGCGCGTGCTGGACGGAAGCTCGTGGCCGAAGGGACGGACGGCGTCGTGATTAAGCTCGGCGAATACGGCGCCGCCTTCATCAGCGAAGACGACTATTTCGTGGCGCCAGCGTATCCGCTAGAAGAGGTGATCGACCCTACGGGCGCGGGCGACGCTTTCGCGGGTGGGTTTATGGGATACCTCGATTCGGTCGAATCTGTAACTACGGGGGAGATCCGGCGCGCGATGATTTATGGCTCGACAGTCGCATCCTTCTGCGTGGAAGGCATGGGTCCGAACCGCTTGTTATCGTTGACGCGCGAAGAGATCGAGATCCGCTACCGGGAGTTCCGTATGCTGACGCACTTCGAGGTGGGCGAATAGTGGCCGAGCAGGAGATCCGCTGGCCCGCGACGGCGCGCCGCGAGTACGCCTACGTCGTGGAGGAGATCCGCGACCCCGATCGGATTCGTGAGATCCTGCTGCCGCGCGTGGAGTACACGGCCTACGCCCTCGGCCAGCTCGAGCCGGGGCTGTTCGAGCGCACTCGCTGGTTCAGCGCGCGGGGGGACACCGGGACGGGGTTGGTCCTGCATTCGCGCGGCGGGCTGGGGGACGCGACCTTCGTGATGGGCGACCCTGATGCAGTCGCCGCCATCCTCTCGATCCACCCCGGCACGCAGCATACCTATGCCACCTGCCAGCCCCAGCACGTCGAGGCCCTCCAGCGCACCTACCGGCTCGCCACTCAGCAGCCCATGATCCGCATGGGCGTCACTCCCGATACATTCGTCCCGGTGCACAACGTCCAGACCGTACTCCTCGGGGGCGTCGACATCCGCCGCGTAAACAGCCTCTACGGCACGGAGGGTGGCCCGAGCTACTACATCCCGGAGCACATCGAGAGCGGCCTCTACCGGGGAGTAGTGAAGGACGGGCGCCTGGTCGCCGTGGCAGGCACGCACGTCGTCTCACCGCACCAGCGCGTGGCGGTGGTCGGAAACGTCTTCACGCATCCCGCCTATCGCGGACGGGGGTATGCCACCGCGGCCACCTCCGCTGTCAGCGAAGCGCTGTTCCACTATTGCGACCACGTCGTGCTGACGGTCGACCCCAAGAACGGGCCAGCGGTACACGCCTACGAACGGTTGGGGTACCGCGAGGTCTACCACCTCGTGGAGGCCAGCGCCGGACGGCGCGATCCCTCGGGCATGGCCTGCGGCCTGCGCCGCCTGCGCGCGAAGGTGCGGGGCCGACGCTACGCTGGCTCCTACGTCACGATTAGCGCCGATTAGCGCACGCGCGGAAGTGCGTTCCGCGGTGGGCCTGCAACGCGGTGCTCCGCTATCCTCGATCCACTCTCCCCTGAAGGACTCCCCACATGACCGCAGCCACGGTGCCGAACGACATCGCCAATCCCGCGCTCGCCCCGGACGGCGTCAAGCGCATCGAATGGGCCGCCCGCGAAATGCCCGTGCTCGAACTCATCCGCGAGCGGTTCCAGCGCGAAAAGCCGTTGCAGGGCATCCGCATGGTCTCCTGCCTCCACGTCACGACCGAGACGGCGAACCTCGCCATCGCCCTGCGCGACGCGGGCGCGGACCTCCGCATCTGCGCCAGCAACCCGCTATCGACCCAGGACGACGTGGCAGCCGCGCTCGTGCACGAGTTCGGGATCCCCGTGTTCGCCATCTGCGGCGAGGACAACGAGAGCTACTACCGTCACATCCACCAGGCGCTCGAACACAGCCCTCAGCTCACAATGGACGACGGCGCCGACGTGGTGGCGACGCTGCACAAGGACCGCCGCGACCTGCTGCCCGGCGTGGTCGGCGGGACGGAGGAGACGACCACCGGCGTCATCCGCCTGAAGGCGATGGCGCGTGACGGCGCGCTCGGCTACCCCATCGTTGCGATCAACGAGTCCGACACGAAGCACCTCTTTGACAACCGCTACGGCACAGGCCAATCCACGCTCGACGGCATCATCCGCGCCACGAATGTGCTCATCGCGGGGAAGAACTTTGTCGTGGCGGGCTACGGCTGGTGCGGACGCGGCGTCGCCATGCGCGCGCGCGGACACGGCGCGCAGGTGATCGTCACCGAGATCAACCCCGTGCGCGCACTCGAAGCGATCATGGACGGCTACCGCGTGATGCCGATGGCGGAAGCGGCCCTGATTGGGGACTTTTTCGTCACGCTCACGGGCGACGTCAACGTGATCGACCGGCAACACTTGGAATCGATGAAGGACGGCGCGATTCTCGCGAACAGCGGCCACTTCGATTCGGAGATCAACCTCAAGGCGCTCGAAGGGATGAGCGAAGGAAAGCGGCGCGTGCGCGAAAGCGTGGAAGAATACCGCATCCAGGACGGGCGGAAGCTCTTCGTGCTGGGCGAGGGCCGGCTGGTGAACTTGGCGGCGGCGGAGGGCCACCCGGCGGCGGTGATGGACATGTCGTTCGCGAACCAGGCCCTGGGGGCGGAATGGATCGCGACCAATCACCAGAAGCTCGAGAACCAGGTCTACGAACTGCCAGACGAGATCGACCAGGAAATCGCGCGCCTGAAGCTGCGCGCGATGGGCATCAGCATCGACTACCTGACGGAGCAGCAGCAGCGCTACCTGACGAGCTGGCAAGAGGGCACTTAACCCGGCACGGCGGTCTCGATTCGCACTGTGCCCGCGGCGCCGTCGATGGTTACGCGCGCACCGTCGGGGATCAGCGACGTTGCGACCTGAGTACCCACGACGCACGGTACGGCGTACTCGCGGGCACAGATGGCGGAATGGCAGAGCACGCCGCCGGTGTCGGTCACCACGCCGCCTGCGATGGAGAACAACGGGGTCCATGGTGGAGCAGTCATGACGCAGACGAGGATGTCGCCAGGACCGAGCCGATCGCCTTCATCGACAGAGGCAAGCACGCGCGCCGTGCCCGTGACGATGCCGGCGCTCGCGCCCACGCCGTGGATCACGCCACCTTCCGGCGGGGGCTGCTCGACCAGCCCGAAGAAGTGTTTCATCACGAGTTGGGCCTCAGGGGGCATCGCCGCGAAATCCGGTGGCGTCCCCAGGAAGGGCGGCGGCGTGAGCCGTCCCCAGCGCTCCATCTCGGCCCTGCGCTCCGCCACCCTCGCCGCGAGCGAGTGGGTTGTCTGGGCGGCCTCGTCGAACTCGTCCCACTCGAGGTAAAGGGTGTCGTCCGGGCGCTGAAGGACCCCACGAGCCACGAGCTTCTCACCCAATGCGAGGAGCGGGAGGCGAAGCACGCCAAGGAGGATGAGCTGCCAGCGCGCCCGCCCCTCGCTGATCGCGACATGCGCTTCCGCGGCATCGGCCATCTGCTGGAATGTCTCGATTTCGCTGGCCGGAAGCCGCGACTCGATCTCGCGGCGCGCCTCGGCGCGCTGGCTCGCCGAGCGTTCGAGCGATGCCGCGGGGGCCCGCTCCGGGTCGAGCAAGTAGCGCTGCACGAGCCCCATCGGGATGGCCGGCATCTCCGCCCATGTGGGTTGATGAAGCATTCCCCAGCTTTCAAGGCGCCACCCGTAGTGATCGAGGTACGTTTGCAACCGCCCAAGCCAGTTCCTCCCGGCCTCCGACTCGACCAGGCTTTCAAAGCGCCCGGCACGCACGAGGGCGGCTACGGCGGGATCGGTGGCCGCATCCTCCGCGAGGCCGCTGAGGCCCGCCCCAGCAAGTGAGGTCTCGTTGTCGTAGCCCTGCAGGAGCGTCGCCCCGAGACGTGGTCCGTCCGCACCCAACTGGCCTTCGAGCCACTCCGCCAGCATCAGCCCGGGGCCCATGAAGGCGAGGACCACGTCGATCGTGAGCTGGAAGTGGCGGGCGGCCTCCTCCGCCAGTGGCTTCAGCCCGGCCGCAACCTCCGGCGCATCCATCTCCGCCCAGGGGGTCTGGCGCACCCTGTTCGTGTACGCCTCGATCTGCGGGAGAAAGTCCTCTGTCCACACG
>JBKKBS010000114.1:0-11427 GCA_046713815.1 Tepidiformaceae bacterium | reverse complement strand
TCTTCAAGCAGATCCTTGCTCGCGATCGGGAACCGCTCGTCATCTGGAGTGCGCACCATGAGCGCGGGCTTCTCGCCGGTCCCGTCCCACCCCGGCTGGTAGCGCATCAGGTCCGGGCACTCGCGTCCCGTGAGGAAGGGGAAGAGGTTGTACACACCCTCTTGCACAAACGAGTATGAGCGGTCGCCAGCGATACCCTGGAAGCCGACGTTGGTCACGTCGAGGGCCTCGCCCCGCATCGACTTCACGGGGTAGCGGGCGATGTGTTGGACCGTTCCGACATGAGTCATGAGACCAATGCCGCATTCTTTTCCTCGATGAGCGCATCGAGTTCGACCTTCAGACGGTCGAGGACCGTGTCGTAGGGGAAGGCGCCGATCTCTCGCTCGCCCTTTTTCAGGTTCACGAAGGTGGGTGCACACCAGAGGCCGAGGTCAGCGTCGTCGGTTTCGCCGGGGCCGTTCACGCGGCAGCCCATGATCGCGATCGTGATGTCGTAGGCCTTGGCGTACTGGGCCATCGCCTTCACGTCAAAGGCGAGGTCCACGAAGGCCTCGTTCTCGACGCGGCTGCAGCTTGGGCAGCTAATGATGTTCAGGCCCTGTCCGAAATCCTTGGGCACGGAGCGGAAGCGGCCGTTCTCGATGTCATCCAAAATCTGGCGGCCGATCTCGACCTCGCGCCACTTCTCCGCGAAGGGGAGCGTGAGGGACACGCGGATCGTGTCGCCGATGCCGGCTGTGAGGAGCTGCTCGAAGGCGATGCGCGTCTTGATCGCGCCGTCGGGAAGCATGCCCGCTTCCGTGACGCCCAGGTGGAGGGGCACGTCGGGACGGGCGGCGGCGAAGCGGCGGTTGCCCTCAATCACCTTCGTCGGATCGCTGTCCTTCAACGAAACGACATAACGCGTGAAGCCAAGGTCGTCCAGGATCCGACAGTGCTCCAGTGCGCTCTCCACCATGGCCGTCACGCCGTCGAGGCCGGCCGCATCGGAGCCGTCGAACTTCGCCTGCATGGCCGGATCCACGGAGCCGCAGTTCACGCCCACGCGGATGGCACAGTCGTGGCGCGCGGCAGTCTCGGCGATGAACGCGACCTTGTCGCGTACCGGCTTCTCTTTCTCGTGGTGGTAAAGGTGGCCGGGATTGTAGCGCACCTTGCTCACATGCGGGGCGACCAGCGTCACGAGGCGATAATTCTCCTGGAGGTCGACGACGAGATTCGCCTGGGGGACGCGAGCGTGAACTTCCGCCAGCGCGGCCACATCCTTCGGGTTGTCGACGGCGATGCGGACAAGGCCAGCGCCGGCGTTGTGGATCATGAGCGCCTGGTCGACGGTCGCCTCGATCTCCTGTGTACGCGTCGCGCACATGGACTGGACGACGATGGGATGGCCGCCGCCGATGACGACGCTCCCGGCACGGACTTCGCGAGAACTGGCACGCTTCACGCCTACGAGCATAGCAGTGCGCTGTGCAAGGGGTGATTAATCGCGTGCAACCCAGCGCGAGAGGTACTCGATGCGGTCAACGAACTCTTCCGGACGAATCGCGTCGAGTAGTCTGATCAGGGCGCGGATCTGAGTGCCCACGTCCATGACGGCGCGTCGGCAGATGATAATCCCAGCATGATGCCTCCCAGCTTCCATCCACTCGCTATGAAGTCGGGCGAAGTCTTTCTGGTTGCCGGTGAAGATGACCATTTCACTTTCAGTTGCGAGCACGAGCTGATCCGGGTCGGGGGATGTGAGGCGCCGGGCCTCGGAGGTCGTGAGGCAATCGATACCGGCGGCTCGTAGGGGACCGATCACGTCAAGGTCGAGAGAATCCTCGTCGAAGTAGACTCGATGAGCCACTCAGGCCGACGCACGCGTCGCGTCGCGCTCGTTTTCCTCAATCTCCGCCACCGCAGCCTCATAGGCGCGGTCCTCCTCTTCGATCTGGAGGTCAATCGTCGCCTTGTTAGCGTAGTAGTAGGCCAGCGCCGCGTAGATACCAGTGAGATCAAGGTGGTCGTACCGCACGAGGATCTGCTCCGCAGAGAGGCCCCAGACGCGGTGCATGATGGCCATCTGGTGCACCGATGTCCCGGTGCCTTTGAGGCACGGACGGCCGCCATTGACGCCAGGTTTTCGCACGATCAGCGTGCCGATGTCGACTTCGGTCGCGGTGCTCACGAAGAGATCCTAGCACAGCCATCGCGACTGCTCCGCGGAGTGTCGTTGGGCATCTTCGTTGCGTCGACTGCTTCCGATCAATGGCGCTCCGTGGGGTGGCAACCGACGCGCTGCTGAATCGCCTCACGCAGAACTCTGAACCCCACTCGTTATAGATGATCAGCCAACGGTGGGCTACAGGACCCGGAAGTGGTAGGCATCAAGTGCGTACTGGCGAAGCTCCTCATCGGTCGTCGAGTCAATCAACGCCTGGATCGCAGGCCGGGCGCGCTCGTCTTTCAGATGTCCGAGCCCGTGAAGCGCCGCCCTTTTCGATTCTGGATCCTCCAGCGCGAGCACCCGCAGCATCGCGCCGAGTAGAAGGTCTTGCAACGGGCCTTTGCCCGGAGGGTCAGCCTGTCGCGTCAGGCCGAGGTTGTCCCAGAGCATCCATTTCGAGTGCCCATCGGGATGGAAAGCGCGATCCGATTCGTAAAGTGCAACGCATGCTGCAACGAATCGGGTTACGAGGTCGGAGGGTTTACGCTCTGCCCTCCACTCAGAGGCATACCCCACGTCGCAACTCATGCCGAAAATTGCGGTATCCGCCTCCTCCGTCGAGAGCTCTGAAAGCAGCCATTGGTCTTCCAAAAGTCCCACACAGAGACAAAACCAGTTGGCTTGTGCCCAGCGTGAAAGCGGAAGGAATACCGGCCGCTCCTCTTCTGCCTGGCGACGCGCGAACTTGCGCAGAGCCTTCTCGGGCGGCCGCCACGTGAGCGGGTTGTGGCCCGGTGGCTGCCAATCGTCAGGCTTCCACTTGTAGACGGATTGCGGCAGAAGCGGGATGGGTGGCTCGTCGGACATCCACTCATCTTAGCCAGTCCGGCATGTTCGCTTGTGTGGCAGTCGAGTAGGCTGGATCCAGATGGCAAGGACAATCCACTCCACGGCCAAGGTTGCGGACCGCGCGTTTCTCGTCGCGGCGGACACGCGCGACTCGCTGCTGCCAGCGGCTGAATCGCTGACGGAACTCGCGGAACTCGCACGCACCGCGGGGGCCGACGTGGTCGGGACGACGACGCAGCGGCTGGGGCACCCCAACGTCACCACCTACATCGGCAAGGGCAAGGTGGAGGAAGTGAAGGAGGCGCACCGCCAGGCGGATGCCAACGTCGTCATCTTCGACGACGAGCTTTCGCCCTCGCAGCAGCGCAACCTGGAGAAGGATCTTGGCACGAAGGTCATCGACAGGACGGCCCTCATCCTCGACATCTTAGCGACGCGCGCGCACACGCGTGAGGGCAGCCTACAGGTGTCGCTCGCGCAGATGCAGTACCTGCTGCCGCGGCTGGCGGGCCAGTGGTCGCACCTGGAGCGCATGGAAGGCGCGATCGGCACCCGCGGCCCGGGCGAGACGCAGATCGAGACGGATCGGCGCCTGATCCGCTCACGCATCTCGAAAATCAAGCGTGACCTTGAGGATGTTCGGCACAACCGCGCGCTCTACCGGCGCCAGCGGCAGCGGGCGGGACTTCCAGTGATCGCGCTGGTCGGTTACACGAATGCTGGCAAGTCGACGCTCATGAAACGCCTCTCGGGCGCGAACGTGCTGGCGGAAGACAAGCTTTTCGCGACGCTCGACCCCGTGACCCGGCGGGTGAAGCTGCCAGCAGGCGAGACGGTGCTGCTGACCGACACGGTGGGCTTCATCCAGAAGCTGCCGACGGAGCTGGTCGCCGCCTTCCGCGCCACGCTGGAGGAACTCGAGGAAGCGGACATCCTCCTGCATGTGATCGACATCTCCCACCCGCACGCGTTCGAACAGACACAGACCGTGGATCAAACCCTCGTTGATCTCGGCGTGGGCGAGAAGCCGCGATTGCTGGCACTGAACAAGGTCGACCTGCTGCGCCGTCCGGATGGCCAGTTCGTCGCCAGCCTGGACGAGGCGCGTGCGCTCATTCATGGCGCGGGGGCGCCTCCCGGGAACGTCGTCCTTTGCTCCGCGGTGAAGCGCTGGGGCATGGATCGACTGCTGGAGCGCGCGGAGCAGGGCCTCGACGGCGGCCTCGATGCTGGCGTGACCACGGACGAACTGCTCGCACGGAGCGGGTGACCCTCCGCCCTTTGGCGTTTGATGGAGTGCATTGGAGACGGTAGAACAAGTCTATGCCCCTGCCGCACCCTACAGGGCCCCTCGCGGGCTATCGTGTCCTCGATTTCGCCGACGAGAAGGGCCAGCTCTGTGCGCGCGTGCTGGGCGAATTGGGCGCCGACGTGATCAAGGTGGAACCACGCGAAGGCGATACCGCGCGCGCCAAGGGTCCGTATTTTCGTGGTGAAGATAGCCCTGAGCTGAGTCTATGGTGGTGGACGCTCAATGCCGGCAAGCGCGGAGTGACCTGTGAACTTCGGCTGGAAGCCGGGCGCCATCTGGCGCGGCGACTGGTGTCTGAAGCTGACATCCTCGTGGAAACGTGGGCTCCAGGCCACGCGCCCGCCGGGTTCGACTACGCGTCTCTCGAGAAATTGAATCCCGCGCTCGTGCACGTCAGCATCACGCCGTTCGGGTCGACGGGGCCGTATCGCGACTACCAGGCTACGGACATCGTCGCCTCCGCGATGGGCGGGCACATGCACCTCAACGGCGACGACGAGCACGGTCCGGTCCGCTCGACCGCACCGCAGGCGATCGCCCAGGTCAATTTCCAGGCTGCCGTGGGCGCCCTCATCGCCGTCTATGCGCGCGGTGTCAACGACGGCGTTGGGCAGTACGTCGATGTCTCCATGCAGGAGGCCATGACCAACGCCATGGACCACGCCCAGGCCACCTACGATATCCGCGGCGTAAACGGCTGGGGACCGGGAATCTATCGCAGCCTGAGTTCGCAGCCGGGGGCCGTGGAGCACCAGAACGGCGCCCAGTACCTCTTCGAGACGAGCGACGGCTGGCTGACGGCACTCGCCTCCGGCGGGCTCGTCGGGCCGAGCGCGAACACCACCATCGACTGGCTCGCCGAAACGGGCGAGGCACAGGGCCTCGAAGCGCCGGCGTGGCGGGAGAAGTTGTCATCGTTGATGCCGCTGGCGACCGTTGAACGGATCCACGTCGAACGCATACTCAGCGAATTCCTGCGCAAGCGCCCGAAGGTAGCGCTCGTGGAGGAGGCGCAACGCCGGAACCTCGGCTGGGCACCGGTCTTCTCGCCACAAGACATCGTCGAAAGCGAACACCTTGCCGCACGAGACTACTGGGTGCGGGTGCAGCACGAGGACCTGGGCGAGTCCTTCCTCTACCCCGGCGCACCGTTTCGCCTGAGTGAGACGCCCTGGCAACAGCGTGGGCGGGCGCCGCACCTGGGCGAACATAACGCCGAGGTCTACGGCGAACTGGGCATCGCGGAAGGCGAGCTGCGCCGGCTGAAGACGAGGATGGTGCTGTGACCGGCCTGAAGCAACCGTTCGAGGGCCTGCGCGTCGCGGATTTCGCCTGGGTGGGCGTGGGACCGCTGACATCGAAGTACCTGGCGGACCACGGCGCCGAGGTGATCCGCATCGAGTCGAGCACATACCCGGAGGCGCTCCGGCGCGTGGGACCGTTCGTGGACGACGTGCCCGGCATCGACCGCTCGGGTTACTACGCGAACTTCAACAGCTCAAAGCGCGGCATCAGCGTGAACCTCAAACACCCGCGCGGGCCCGAGCTCATGCGCCAGTTCATCGCAACCTGCGATGTCGTTACGGAGTCGTTCACGCCAGGAACGATGGCGCGTTTCGGGCTCGACTGGGCGACGGTGAGCGCGGGGCGTGACGACCTCGTGATGATCTCTATGCCGCTCTACGGCCAGACAGGCCCGTGGGCGACCTACATGGGCTACGGGCACGTCCTCCAGGCGGCGGCCGGATACAACCACCTTACGGGCTGGCCCGATGGCCCGCCGATCGGCACCGGCATCGCCTACACCGACTTCCTCGTGCCGCATATCGCCGCGATCTCCCTGATCGCCGCGCTCGATTACCGCCGGCGCACGGGCAAAGGCCAGTACATTGACTTCGGACAGATGGAAGCGGCCATCCACGGTCTGGGCACGGCCGTGCTCGACTGGACGGCGAACGGCCACGAGCAGGCGCGCATGGGCAACCGCGACCCCAACGCCGCACCACACGGCTGCTACCGGTGCCGTGACGGCAAATGGCTCGTCATCGCCTGCGAAACGGAGGAGCACTGGAACGCGCTCAAGGCCGCGCTCGGCCGCCCCGACTGGTGCGACCTCGAGCGCATGCGCCGCAGATGGTCCCGCCTGAACGAGCAGAAGGAGATCGACCGCCACCTGCAGGCGTGGGTGGAGGACATGACACGGCGTGGGGACGAACCCTCGGAGGTGCCCGTCGAGGGCCAGGAGGGCATTTTCGTGCGCAAGCTCACGAGTCGCGAACTGATGGAGCACATGCAGCGCCACGGCGTGCCGGCGGGCATCGTCCAGTCCGCCGCCGAGGTGCATGCCGACCCACAACTGGCACACCGCAAGCATTTTTGGAAGCTAGAGCACCCGGTGATGGGCCTGCGAACGTACGACAGCCCCGCCTTCAAGCTCTCGAAAACTCCGACCGAGCTGACGAATGCCGCTCCGTGCATGGGCGCCGACAACGAGTACGTCTACAAAGAGATCCTTGGTATCGGGGACGAGGAATACGTCGAGCTGCTGGCGGATGGTGCGTTCGAGTAACCGGCAACCGCGCGCGTAGGGCCGTACTACAATACGGCCCCCAATACTACCGAGGCTACTTCACCACGAATTGGCCCGTCATCTCCGTTGGGTGGAAATCGCACTGGAAGAAATAGTTCCCTGCCGAGGCCGGCGTGAAAGCGACGTTGGCTGTCTGACCGGCGCGCGCCTGGACGCCCTCGGCCTTGGGATCGAGCAGCTTCCCGCCCTTCTTGTCGTAGAACGAGATGTTGTGGATCGTCTTGCCGTTGTTCTTCAGGCTGACGCTGAATTCCTGGCCGGCGGTCGCGTTCAGCGTGGCCTGGTCGAACTTGTTGTCGGTCGCCGTCAGTGCGCTCGCACCCGCCGATCCTCCGGCTGCCGCTCCACCTGGAGGCGGCGCCGATGCTGTGACCTGGAGAGTTCCCGTCATCTCCGTCGGGTGGAAGTCGCATTGGAAGAAGTAGCTGCCTTCGGCGGGCGCGGTGAACGTTACTTCGCCCGTGGCGCCACCGCGTACCGGGTCGCCCTCCGCGATCACGGCGCCGCCCTGCGACTGGTAGAACGACAGGTTGTGGATGGAACGCCCTTTGTTGTCGAGTGTGAAGGTCACCTCGGCACTCGGGGCGGCCTGGACGGTGGTGCGCGGGAACACGTTGTCGGTGGCGACCACGGTGTACGGGTCGGCTGGAGGGGGCGTTTCGCCTCCGTTGGCTATCGCTTCGCCTTCGCTCTGGAAGAGCGTAAGGCCGGCGCCGAGCATGAAGCCCAGCGCGGCAAGCGAGCCGAAAACGGTGGCTGCCGCGGCCCCACCGAATCGGAACGACGTGTCTTTCGTGTCGCGCAACACCTCCATGTCGAACACCTGGACCGATCCGGCCACGACCTGCTCCCCATGCCGGGCGAGAATGTCGAGCATGGACTCGCGGCTCTCGTTGTAGCCGGCGAGCTGCTCGCGGCCCGACCATGTGGTCTCGACGATCACCTGTGAGGGGCCCGAATCGGCCGGAGAAACGGTGATGCGCATGTCCTGGAAGCCATCAAGGTCGTGGAGGGCGTCGGCGGCTGCCTCCACCTCGCCCAGGACGCCACCAGGCGCCTCGCTCGCGGCGAAGGCTCCCTCGGCGATGGCGAACGTCACGAGCTGGTTGTAGCGCGGCGTGCGCGCGCCGTGGCTGCCACCGTCTTCAGCTTTGGCCCGCATACGGCCATCTTCGTAGGCCCAGCCGCATGCCGAGAGCAGCGCAAACGCGCCCGCGGCCCCGAGGGCAACGAGGGCGATGTCGTTGGAGGTATCGCGCTGCCACCAGATCAGCCCGGCCCCCATGAACCCGAAGGCGAGGCCAACGACCAACGGCCAGATGCTGGGGTCGGGCAGGTGCACCCCGGCGTGTTCGCCGGGCGCGCCGTGGTCCGTGGTGTCGTGAGCAGCCATGCGGTCGGTTCTCCTGGTAGGCGTGCGCTAGCCGCCGAAGATGTAGAGCGTGCAGAAGAGGATGATCCAGACGATGTCGACGAAGTGCCAGTACAGCGAGCAGGCCTCGACGGCTTCGTGGTGCCGCGCGCTGAACTGGCCGCCCATCGATCGCATGAGGATCACGAGCATGAACGTCGCCCCGCCCGCCACATGCAGGCCGTGGAAGCCGGTGAGGGTGTAGAAGGTCGTCCCGTAGATCGTGTCTTTCGAGTCGAAGGCGAGCTGCGAGTAGTCGTACATCTGCATGCAGAGGAAGACGATGCCAAGGACAAGGCTAATGAACAGCCAGGTGATGAGCCCCGTGCGGTTGCCGCGCGCGATTTGGATGACCGCGTACTGGATGGTGAAGGAGCTGCTGACAAGGATGATCGTCGCGATCAGGGTGAGGGTGAGTTCGAGGTGGAGTTCCACTCCCGAGGCGATCTGCTCTGGCGTGAGCAGGTATTCCGGCGGCCACTCGCGCGCGTCGGCGCGTGCGATGAAGTAGGCCGCGAAGAGGCCGCCGAAGAACATCACCTCCGAGGCGAGGAAGAGGATGAACCCCAACATCGTATTGGAGAGTTCGCCGTCGCGATGCGGTGCTACCGCGTGTGCTGCCATCGCGTGCTCCTAGTGCCCCACCGGCGCGGAGGCGTGTTCGTGTGTGACGCCGTGGCGCAGGTCAAAGAGAGGCCGCTCGGAGTGCACCTCGGGCACGTCATCGAAGTTATGCACGGGCGGTGGCGAGGTTGTGTACCACTCGAGCGTGTTCCCCTGCCATGGATCGTTGGGCGCGTCTGCCTTACGCATGAACGCCATCACTACATTAATCAGGAACGGGATCATGGAAACGGCGATGAGGAACGCACCCGCCGTGGCGACGCTGTTGAGCAGTTCCCAACTCTCGTTGTTGTAGCTGGCGATGCGCCGGGGCATGCCGTCGAGGCCGAGCAGGTGCATTGGGAAGAACGTCAGGTTGAATCCCACGAACATGAGCGTGAAATGGATGACGCCGAGCTTCTCGTTCAGGCGCCGGCCCCAGATTTTCGGGAACCAATAGTAGAGACCGGCAAAGACGGCGAACACGGACCCGCCGAAGAGAACGTAATGGATGTGGGCGACGACGAAATAGGTGTCATGGAGGGCGAAGTCCACGGGCACGGCGGCGCTGTAGGTGCCGTTAATGCCGCCGATCAGGAACATCGCCAGGAAGCCGAGGGCGAAGAGCATCGGCGACTCGAACGAGATTGAACCCTTCCACAAAGTCGCGAGCCAGTTGAAGATCTTGACCCCCGTGGGCACGCCGATCATGAAGGTCATGAATCCAAAGAACGGCTTCAACACCGCCCCCGTGGTGAACATGTGGTGTGCCCAGACGCTGAACCCGAGGCCGCCGATGCCCATCGTCGCAAAGACGAAGGCTTTGTAGCCGAAGAGCGGCTTACGCGAGAACACCGGCAGCACCTCCGAGATGATGCCCATGCCCGGCAGGATCATGATGTAGACGGCGGGGTGCGAATAGAACCAGAAGACGTTCTGCCAGAGCACGGCGTTGCCCCCGCCGTTCGGGTCGAAAAAGGAACCGCCGAAGTTGCGATCGATGAAAATCATCGAGAGCGCGGCCGCGAGCACCGGCGTGGCCAGCAATTGGAGGACAGCCGTGACCAACATCGTCCAGCAGAAGATGGGCATGCGGAACATCGTCATGCCGGGCGCGCGCATCCGGAACATCGTCACGAGGAAGTTGGCGGCGCCGATTGTTGACGAGACGCCGAGGATGAGGACCGCGATGATCCACATGTCCATGCCCGTGCCGAGCGTGCGCGCGAGCGGACTATAAGATGTCCAGCCGGCCTGGGCCGCGCCACCTTCAACCAGAAAACCGGCGAACATCAGAATGCCAGCGGGCGGAATGAGCCAGAATGAGAGCGCGTTGACGCGCGGGAAGGCCATGTCCGCTGCCCCGATCTGGAGCGGCACGATGTAGTTCCCGAAGCCCGCCCAGACGGGGATGATGAAGAGGAAGAGCATCGCCGAGGCGTGCATCGTAAAGATCTGGTTGTAGGCATCGTTCCCCACGAACGTGCTGTCGGCGACAGCGAGCTGCGTGCGCACGAGGAGCGCGAGGATGCCGCCTACCGCGAAGAAAAACATCGTCGTGTAGAGGTAGAGGATACCGAGTTTCTTGTGGTCGACCGTGGTCAACCATTCAAGGATGGCGGGTCGCTGATAGCCAACTGCGCGTGGCACAACCACTGTCGCCATGGATGTCCTCCTCGTGGCGCCGGCGCCTTTGGGGCGCCAGCCGGGTCGATGAAGCGTAGCGGCCTATCTCGGCTGCCGCGCGGTGTTTTGTGAAGCTGTTCGTTGCTCCGCGACCCATGCGTCGAACTCGGAGCGCGATACCACCTGGATCTTGAAGCGCATGAGCGAATGGTTCAGGCCGCAGAGCTCCGCGCACTGCCCGTCATATGTCCCGAGGGTGTTCGCCGTAACCGTAAAGCGGTTGTCGCGTCCGGGGATGACATCCAGCTTGTAGAGGAAATCACGCACGTAGAAGGAGTGGATCACGTCCGGAGATGCAAGCCTGAACTCCACGGGCTCGTCCACGGGGATCATGAACGTGGGCTCACCCTCGATGCCAGCCTTGCCGATGACGTTGATGATCTCCTCGGAACCCTCATCGGACACGCCATTGCCGAGATCGTTCAGGCGGTAATCCGCCGACCATTGGAACTGGAAGCCCGTAATCTCGATCGAGAGCGCCTGCTCGTTCGCGTCCTCTTCCACGTCCACAAGCACGACGAACGAGGCGACGAAGAGGGCGATGACGATGACCACCGGTATCGCCGTCCAGATGATCTCGAGGACGTTGTTGCCATGGATCTGGGGCGGGAGTTCGTCGTCCTTCTTGCGGAAGCGGATAAGCATGAAGACGAGTGCTGCTTCAACGGCCACGAAGACGACGAGCGCCATCGCCGTGACGATCAGGTAGAGCGTGTGCATGCTCTCGGCTTCGTCGGTGATGCCGGGAGGCTGCCCCGTGGGGTCGTAGGCGAGCGCGACGCTGACGGTGAACAGCGAGAGAAGGGTGACGACGAACAGGA
>JBKKBS010000113.1:0-4196 GCA_046713815.1 Tepidiformaceae bacterium | reverse complement strand
ATCGAGGTCGACGGCCCGCCCGAACGCCTGCGCTCGAACTTCATCAACGGGATCAAGCACCTGCCGGTGAGATACACGCCGGCGCTGTAGCTGCGGCCGCTCCTGGCCGCGGGCCGGCGTACTGTCGTCCAGGCTCCCACCCCGTGCCCCCTATCGCAACGAAGCAGAGGGCGCGGTTATGCCTCGTGGGCCAACCTCGTGAAGCGCCACTCGGACCATTTGTCCACGTTTAGTCTGACGGGTCCGGCAGCGGCCGTTTCCGGCTCGTGCCATCGGTGCGGTAAGGGCGCAGCGACGGCCGGGATACTGCGTGTTCGGACGATAGTGTCCTACCCGGAGCGTTGGTGGGCATCGCGACAGGGGGCGGCCAGGACAATGCGACCTGGCGGCTATAGGCGCCCACCAAGAATTCGGAGGGGGCCCGGATATGTCCGGACCCCCTCCCCACCAACCGGGCTCTGGCCGTCTCAGGCGAGCAGGAGATGCACGGGCGACTCCGCCGGGTCCGCACCCGCGACATCGCGCCATGCGAAGCGTTCGATTTGCGTCCCCCGGAAGAACGTCTCGAGGGTGAATCCGAGCCCGCCGCGCTCACAGAGCGTCGAGCAGTACGTCATCTTCAGGGTCCATGAGCTGGATTTGCGCCAGTGGTAAGGCATGCCGCATCGCACGCATGTGGACAGCGCCTCGTTGCGAGTAACCAGGGCAGACGTTGCCATATGCGATCTCCAATGCCGCCGCCACTTGAGATAACGCATGGAGATTGTTAAGGGTTAACGCTTCGCTCAATCTCAGGATCGGAATCGATTAATCAGAGGCACAAGCCCCACGACCGTGAAAAGGCCACACCAGAGTATGACCACCACGGGGCCCACCCACAGCTCCTCCTATGTGGCCAACTTCGCGTGGGACGGGTCGTCGCGGTCGTAACGGACGGGGACCGTGCCGTCAACCTCGATCGAGTCAAACTCAAACACGGAGAACCTTTCGCGCACCGTTGCCGTCGCGACCCGCCCGTCTGCCGTCGTGAAGTGAACGGTGGCTTCATAATGGCTTTCGCCTTCCCATGAAGGTGCCGCTCTTCAACGAATGCAGACGTGAGTTCCGTGGACCGCACCAAAGAGATGGTTCGAACGAGCAGAACCACGCCCAGGTGGCGAGAGTCGAGCACACGGCGATCCAGAGGCCGAAAAACACAACCTCCTCGATGGGAGGTTTCGTGCGAACACGGGCGGTCTTGTCCATCGAATCGGGTGCAGCCTGTTCATGAGCATCGGCCAGCGGTGCGGCCTCCATCACATGCCGCAATTTGTCATCGGCCGTTGACGCCCGCGACACGGCCCCTTGATGACGCCCCGATCAGCCAGGCAGCTACACCTGGGCGCGAAGTGGCTCTGGCGGTCTCGTTCCGGTGTGCGACTATTGCAGGCCAAACACGGAGGTACGACCCCCATGGACGCAGCGACCATCCAGGCCCGGCTCACGGGCTTCTTCCCGGAACTGATCGGACTGCGACTGGTGTCCGTCGCGGACGACTGTGTCGTGGCAGAGATCGACGTGCGCGACGACCTCTGCACGGTGCCCGGGATCATGCATGGCGGCGCCGTCATGGCTTTCGCCGACACGCTCGGGGCGGTGGGCACCACCCTCAACCTCAAGCCCGGCCAGGGCACGACCACGATCGAGTCGAAGACGAACTTCTTCGGGCCGGGGGCGGGCGGAACCACGCTCCGGGGCGAGTGCCGGGCGCTCCATCGCGGTGGCCGGACGATGGTCTGGCAAACGGACGTGCTCGGCGCGGACGGTCGGCTGGTGGCGAAGGTCACGCAGACGCAAATGGTGCTGGAACCGCGCAAGACGCCCGCGGAGCAGTTGACCGGCCTGTTCGACGGCAAGGGTCTGGAGGAACGCAAGGCGCTGCTGGCGACGCTCGAACGCGGCGGCGCCCAAATCTACGAATGGCTCGCCTCCCAGGAGGCAGACCCCGCGCGGAAGGAACGCCTGCTCGAAGGCGCCCGGCGCGAGATAGCAAACGCCGAGCTGCTGGAAGAGTAGCTGAGCCGGAACGTGAGCGACCGGTGTGTTTTCGGGCTAATCGTGACCGAGCCGCCAGCCGATATTCCGGGTGAGGGTGGTGTGCCCTCGGAGGACGGCGATGAGCGAGAGCGTTGCGACGGCGGTGATGCTGGGCAGCATCCCGGTGTGGATGGCCATCATCTGGGCAATTGCCCGCTCGCGGGACCGGCACTGGGCATGGATGTTCCTCGGGGCGCTCCAGCTCATCGGGCTGGCGGTCGCTCTGGTCGCGATCTTTGCCTTCAAGCGAGGGAAACGCGGTGACTCCAACCTCCAGGAGATGTACGCCCGGGGCGAGATCGGTGAAGAAGAGTATCGCCGGGCAATGACCGGGGGCGACCGCGCCGCGTAAGCTTGGCCGATGGAGTTCGTTGCCGGATTTTGGGCCGCCGTCGCGCTGCCCGCACTTGTCCTGGCGCCGCTGGCGATCGAGCGGGGCCGCTCACCCTGGTGGGGCGTCCTCGGCCTGCTCAGTTACCTCGGCCTCGTGATCGGCCTGGTCTGCCTGTTCGTGATGGAACCGGGGAACCAGCCCGAGCGCATCGCCTACGGGCGGTTCCAGCGCGGGGAGATCAGCGCGGACGAGTACGCGCGTATTCGCGAAGCCGTGAGGGCTCGATGAGAGTGACTCACGTGGGCCGCGGTCAGGCGACGGGCGCGGCGGTGGGCCGGCCGGCCACCGGGGCGCGTTCCGTGGCCGTACGTGAGCGGAAAACACGGCCCAGCAAGCCGGGAGCGGCTGGCGCCGAGGCGGAGGCGAGCAAGTCGCGCGTGCGTGTCTTAGCTTCGAGTTCGAGAAGAGCGGGATGGTAATACATGTGGAACCTCCGTGCGCTTAGTGCTGCCGGCCTCCGGCAGCGATAGTTAGTGCCTACTAGTTATAATCTATCCTGATAGATAGTGTCTACTCACTATCTGTGAGGAAGCTCACGTTCATGTCGTGATAGCCGCTCGCCCGCGTTAAGCTCCCGGTATGCCAGACGACCCGCTGACGCCCTTGCGTGCGCTCTGCCTCTCGTACCCGGAGACTTCCGAGCGCTTGAGCCACGGTGAGCCCACATGGTTCATCCAGGGCAAGAAGACCTTCGCCACCTATGCGGACCACCACCACGGCGCCAGGCTCGCATTCTGGTGCGCGGCGCCGCCGAGCGCCCAGGAGATCCTCGTCGAAGCCCGCCCGGAGAGCTTCTTCCGCCCGCCCTACGTCGGTCACCGCGGCTGGCTCGGGGTGTATCTCGACGTACTCGTGGACTGGGACGAAATCGCACGTATCGTCGACGACGCCTACCGATGCATCGCCCCGGAGAAGCTGGTCGCGCTGCTCGTGTCCCGGTAGCCTGACGTGACATCCCGGCTCGCGGACTATTCCAGGCCTTGTCGATCGGTAGAGCCGTTTGCGATCGGGGCCCGCTCACCAACGTGAGCGGCTCAAAGGGTCGGCCGGTGTCGGGCAGGGGGTCAGGCGGTGACGATGTCCTTTTGCGTCGGACCGAGGATAGCGACCAGTTCGCCTTGCTCCTTCGCCGGCACTCCGAGCTTCGTGAGCGCCTTTCCGAGGTCCTCCACCAGGGCGTCGAAGTCGGCCTTCGCGATCTTGAGGCCAGCATGGGTCGTCTTCATGTCGCGGCCCGTGTACTTCACCGGTCCGCCGGTGGCCTCGGACACCTGCTGGACGAGCAGCAAGTTCAGACGCTTGAGATCCGTACTTGCGAAGAACTTGTTGATGCGGGTGTCGGCCCCGACGATCACGATGAATTCGTCGATCACCTTCTGAATGGCGGCCTGTTCGCCCAGCCGCTTGTAGAGCGTCTCCCCGCTCGCCGTGGAAGCCGGTGTCGTCTTTGCGTCGTCGTCATCCGATGCGCGCCAGCTTCGGAGTCGGCGAATCCGAGCGTCGCGCTAACGGAAAGTATTCGCTCTCGCCACCGATGCCGCTCGCGGAGCCACCTCGGCCCCAGGTCGCCGGCGGCTGCAACAACGCCGCCTGTGGGATTCCGAGGAGCCTCGACACGTCCGTTGGATGGATGCAGGTCCGATTGGCGCCCGTATCCACGAGAAATGGAATCGACGCCAATCGACTCCCAAGGCTGGAATAGCGATGACGGCGCCAAGAAATGGAG
>JBKKBS010000112.1:0-4563 GCA_046713815.1 Tepidiformaceae bacterium | reverse complement strand
GAAAGAGCTCCGGCCAGAAGTGGAGCGCGGAGCGGATGGGGCCGGTGGCCATCTGGCCCAATCCGCAGAGCGAGGCCGCCTGGATCACTTCGAGGAGATCGTCGAGGCCGTCGTGAGCGCCGACGGTGAGCGCTTCCATCGCGCGGGGGCTGCCCTCGCGGCATGGGGTGCACATCCCGCAGGATTCGGCGGCGTTGAACGCGGCAATCGAGAGCACGGCCGCGCGGAGGTCGACGGCTTCGTCCAGGAAGACGAGGCCCCCCGCGCCAATGATCGCACCGGTGGGGTGGATAGCCCCGGGGAGTAGTTGGCGGCCAAACTCTTCGGGCGGAAGGAAGGCGCCTGATGGCCCGCCGCAGAGGACGGCGCGTGAAGCCCCGGGTGCGGAGCCACCAGCGGCATCGAGGACCTCCGCGATGGTAGTGCCCAGAGGAAGCTCGTAGACGCCCGGGCGAGCGACGTTGCCGCTCACGCTGAAGAGCTTTGTCCCCGGTGCGTCGTCGGTGCCGGTCGAGCGAAAGGCGTCCGCGCCGCCGCGGAAGATGGCGGAGATGTGCGCCAGGGTCTCGACATTGTTCACCACGGTTGGCATGCCGAAGTAGCCTGACTCGACCGGGTAAGGCGGGCGAAGGCGAGGGACAGGCTTGCGCCCTTCGAGCGCGTTGAGGAGCGTGGTCTCTTCGCCAAGGACGTACCCACCCGCCCCCCGGACGATGCGGACAGGAGATCCGAGGAAGTCCCCCGGCAATTCACTCAACGCGACTTCCCGGGCCTCGCGGGCGGAGGTCGCCTCGCCATTGATGAAGACGACGATTTCCTCGGGCTGCAGGACGTGGGCGGCGATGGCGAGGCCCTCGAGAAAGCGGTTTGGGCGCCGGCAGAGGATGCCGCGGTCCTTGAAGACGCCCGGCTCGCCTTCCTCCGCGTTCACCACGAGGGCGATGCGACGCCGCTGGTCGAGGGCTGCCTGCCACTTGCGCGCGACGGGGAAGTAGGCGCCGCCGCGTCCGCGAAGGCCCGATTCGAGCAGCAGGGCAAGTGCGTCTTCGCGTGAGAGGCCACGGGCGCGCTCCAACCCGTGCCAGTCCTCGAGGTCGGGGGCGAGGAGTGGACCCGTGACGCGTAAGGCGGTTTCTGGGAAGGGTTGTTCGTGGCCGCGGAGGGGGGCCGCATAGCACTGGAAGCGGCAACCCAGTGACCGTTCGTCCGGTCCCGCGATGCCGCCCATAGCCACGCAGCTCAAGCCGCTGCACACGTCGAGCGCTCCAGACGGTGGGGAAAACAGGAAGTCGGGGTAGGAGGTGGCGGCTTCCCAGACCTCGGCGGCGGGGATGCGCGCCCGCTCGGCAACGGCGACGACAGTCTCGCGTGAGAGCCATCCGGCGCGGCCGTGGGCTTCGTGAAGCAGCTCGAGGAGATGGGTGCGCGCGCGCGCTGGCGCGCCAGCGGGGGCCATGAAGGGAATGCTACCGGGGCGGATGTAACGTGCCTATGCCCGGCGCACTGCCGCCAATGGTTGCGGCTGCGGCAAGGCCATCGAGAGGACCGTACGCTTCACCGGGGCGGACGGCTCCTCGCAGGCCCTGATGAAGGCTTTGTCTACCATGTCCACGAGGCCGCGGGCGCGCGCCTCCGTGCGGACGTAGGCAATCGTCGAACTGACAGTGGCCTCAAAATTGGGCCACGCTTCGCAGCGGATTACCCGCAGATGGCGGAGCGTCTCATTCCACTCGACGATCAGCCTGGCGTGCGAGCCGCAGCCCGCGCTGTACCTGGTGTAGCCACCGAGCTCATCGGTCGCAATGTGCAGACCCTTCACAGTCGGGTCGATGCTGGTGCGCTGGAGGCCCCCCCAAAGGTCACCGAGGGCCAGCAAGAGTCGAAACGCGACATCAGAGGTGTCTGCTCGCAAAGGAATGCTCCGCCGAGGAAGAGTCGACTGGGGGTCCCCACCACCCGCCGCCGAGAGGCATTGTAATGGTTTTGTATGGCCTTAGCGCAAGCTTTCCTATGCAACCTATAGGCACCGCCCATAATTGGCCGTCACGCACGCCGCTCAGGCGGGCCAAGATAGCTCCGCAGACCCACCGCGAGCGGCGTGAGGGGAAGGCCGAAGGCAGCGGCCAGCTCGCTGTTATCCACGACGCCGTCCATGGTGATGAAGTCGATGGCGTCGGGCGTGAGCGGACGGCCAGGGGCGTGCTGAAGGACGGAAGCGACGACCTTCATCAGGCTGGCGGGCTGATGGAGGAGGAAGCGACGCTTCCCGGCGGCGGTCAACGCGGCGCGCACCACCTCGTCCATGGTGAGAATCTCCGGCCCGCCGATCTCGAACGTGCGGCCCAGCACCTCTTGCTTGCCAATCGCCGCGGCGACGTGCGATCCGAGGTCGCCCACAAAAAGCGGATTGATGCGGGTCTTGCCGTTGCCGATGACGGGGATGAAGGGAAGGAAGCTGGCGAATCCGAGGAAGCGGTTGAGCGAGACGTCGTCCGGACCGTAGATCCAGCTCGGGCGGAAGATGGTGAAGGGCACCCCGGTCCCCTTGATGTGCTGTTCTTCCTGCCACTTGCAGCGCAGCCAGTGGTAGCGGCCGTCGGGGGCCGCTCCGGCGCCGCTGAGTCCGATGAACTGTGCGACGCCCGCGGCCTTCGCGGCGTCTACCAGGTTTTTCGTGCCACCGAGGTCGATGCGCTCGAACGTGTAGCCCTTCTTCGGGTTCTCGATGGGCGAGTTCGGGAACTGGACGGCATCGACCAGTACCTCGAATCCCTGTACGGCGGCGGCGAGCGAAGCGGGGTCCGTGACATCTCCCGCGACCCACGCGGCGCGAGCGTCGGGCAGCGTTAGCGGACGCGACCGGGAGAGGATCGTGACGGCGTGACCGGCGTCCAGCGTGGCCCGCGTAATGGCGGCCCCGAGGAGCCCGCCACCGCCCGCGACAAGAACTTTCATGTTGTGCTCCCTATCCGGCGCATCCAGTGTGCGCGCCCAGGATAAGTGTACCGGGCGTGGCCGTGCGCTCTGTGGGCGCGCACACGCGGGGGTTCGGTAACGTTTTGGGCTGACTGTCAGGTACCGCTGGCAGTGGCCGAGTTACGGGGTTTCGCCTTGCGCGGGTTATGGGGGCGGAGGCCGCTTGCTCACGCACGCGGCTCATCTCCCCGGGCGCGCACGGAAATCTGACGCACACCCGCTCGCTGGAGCGTTCGAGTGGCGGCGTTGACTCGGAGAGAAGCGCGTTTCTACGATTGTGACGTGACGATCGAGTTCGTGGCATCGGCCGCATCGCAACTCGAACAGATCGGGTACCGGACGACGGCGCCGCGACGCAGCGTGCTGGAAGCGATCTCGGCCGCCGCTCCCGAGCCTTTTACCGCGGAGGGGCTGGCCATGTCCGTGCCGCAGGTCGGCCGGGCCACGATCTTCCGGACGATCCGTTTGTTGCAGGAGCTGGACCTGGTGTGCCGCGTACCCCTCGAGGACGGTAGCGTGCGGTATCAGCTCTCACGCAGCGCGCACCATCACCACCTCGTCTGCCGGGAGTGCGGAGCGGTCACGGAGTTCAGCGATTTCGGTCTCGACGGCCTCATCCAGGAGCAGGCCGAGCGGAGCCAGTTTACGCTGGATGGTCACAGCATCGAGCTGTATGGGCGTTGCGCAAAGTGCCGATAGGGCAGCGGTTCAGGCGAGGTGCATGTCGCGGATGAGCGATCGCATGCCGGGCTTGAAGACGACCTTGCCATCGATCACGACGATTTCGCCGTTGAGATAGAGCTGCGCGGCACGGCTCAGAACATGCCCTTCGAGGGCGCGGCCCCTGGTGCGCACGTCTTCGACCGAATCGACTCCGACGTCTATCTGGAAGACGTCCTGGAGGATGATCGGGCCTGCGTCGAGTTCCTCGGTCACAAAATGCGCGGTGCAGCCCGTGACGCGCACGCCGTCCTCCCACGCGCGCCGGTAGGGGTTCGCGCCGGGAAAGTACGGCAGCAGCGAGGGATGGATGTTGATGATGCGCCCGGCGAATGGCTGCACGATCGTGGGCGTGAGGATCTGCATGTACCGCGCGAGGACGACGACATCGGCCTCCACCGCTTGCAGCTCCCGCAGAAGGAAGGCTTCGTGCGCGGCCTTGTCGTCGGATGGGTGCCACTTGAAGGCGATGCCGTACGACTCCGCGATAGACCGCAGAATCTCGTGGTTGCCGAGACAGACGGCGAAGTCGCCGTTGAGGTCGCCGTTGCGGTGGTCGGCGATGAGCTGTTCGAGGCAATGGGCCTCCTTGCTGACGAGGACGGCGACGCGTGGCCGCCGGCGTGCCGCCTGGAGGGTCACCCGGATCTCCAGGCCCATGTCGTTGCCAATGCCAAGGAGGCCAGCGACGAGTTCGTCGAGGCTGTTCGAGGCGTCGCTGATGTCGACGAGCATGTCCATCATGAACTGGCCGCGGAGGACACGCTGTTCGGTGTCCTCGATGTTCACGTCTCGTTCCGCGAGATAGGTGCTGATGCGGGCGACGACGCCCTTCTGGTCGCGGCCAAGGACGCTGACGATGGCGAG
>JBKKBS010000111.1:0-12013 GCA_046713815.1 Tepidiformaceae bacterium | reverse complement strand
CCGACGACCTCCGCCGTCTGATCCAGATCGACAACTTCGTGACCGTGAACAACGCCCTCGTGATCGACCTCACGGGCCAGGTCTCGGGGGAGTCGGTGGATCACCGCATGTATACGGGCGTCGGCGGCCAGAGCGTATTCATGATCGCGGGCGCGTACTCGCCTGGCGGCAAGTCGGTAAGCGTCGTGCCGTCGAGTTCGGTGCCAACGACCACGGGAGCCCGCGTCTCGCGTATCGTCCCGGCGCTCGCGCCCGGCGGGGTCGTCACCGTTCCGCGCACGTTCGTGGACTACGTGGTGACCGAATACGGCATCGCTACGCTACGTGGGAAGACGCTGAAGGAGCGCGCGCGGGAACTCTGCGCGGTCTCGCACCCGGACTTTCGAGCGGACCTGGAGCGTGCCGCAGCGGAGATGTATGGAGCGTAACACCTCACCCCCCGGGTAGGGATTCTGCCTCTCCACTGCCGTGGAGAGGAGGAGACGCTTCCTCGTGTGTGAGCCATTTTCAAGGCAGGGGAGCCGTAAACCGTTAACCGCCAACCGCCAACCGCCAACCGCCAACCGCCAACCGTGTACCCTATCGTCATGGGCTTTTACTACGGCTCGTCGAAACCACCGGAGGACGAGAAGGGACCGGGCGGGTTCAAGGAGAGCATCCTCATCACGGTGGCGGTGTTCAAGGTGCTCGCCCTGCCGCTGGGCGTCATCTTCGGGGGCCTTACCGGGCTGGTCGTCTTGTTTTGGCTATTCACGGTGAGCGGCTGGCTCGGACTCGCGGCGCTGGTGGTGATCGCGCTGGGCATCGTCGGGTTCGGCATCTGGGAGTACCGGCACCCCCGGGAATTGAAATAGGAGTCACGGGTAGGGATTCTGTCCGTGGCCGCTGGAGGCGCCCGAGATGCCGGTCGTCCGCGACTATCCCACCGAGCAGGTTATCGCCACGAACGTCGCGGCCGTTCGGGCACGGATCGAGCGCGCGTCTGAGCGTGGAGGTCGCGATCCGTCAGGGATCACGCTCATCGCGGTCTCGAAGACGCACGGCCCGGCGGCCATCCTCGCGGCCATCGACGCTGGCGTCACAGACTTCGGCGAGAACCGCGTCCAGGAAGCGATCCCGAAATTCGAAAAGGTCTACTCAGTCCTCAGCTCTCAGTCCCCATTTCTCGTCACTCACCTCGTCGGCAACCTCCAAAGGAACAAGGTGCGGGCCGCATTTGGAACCTTTGCTATACTGCATGCCATCGACTCTGAGCGGCTCTTGCTGGCTATCGACGCTGCCGCAAGCGCACCGGTCCGGCTCATGATCGAGGTGAACGTGTCCGCTGAACCAACGAAGCACGGCATTGCGCCTGGCGAGCTGCCTACGCTGCTGTCGGTCGCCCGCGGACTGCCCAACGTGCGCGTGCTGGGACTGATGACGGTCGCCCCATCAGTCGGAAACCCCGAGGACGCGCGGCCCGTGTTCCGCGAACTCGCGCGGCTTGCCCGCGAACATGACCTGCCATCGCTCTCCATGGGCATGTCCGAGGACTTCGAAGTGGCGGTCGAGGAGGGCGCGACGCATGTGCGCGTGGGGCGGGCAATCTTCGGGGAGCGATCGGTATGAAAGTCGCGATTATCGGCGGCGGCGTGATGGGCGAGGCGATCCTCGGCGCCGCGATCGACCGCGGAGTGTTCGACCCCCGCGATGTCACCGTCTGCGAGAAACTCGAGCAGCGGCGCGACCAACTCCGCGCGGAGTATGGCGTGATGGTCACGGACGACTCGGACGAATGCGTGCCCGGCAGCGATCTCGTGCTGCTCTCGGTGAAGCCGCAAGACCTCGGCAGCCTCCACGGTGCGCTCGCCCCGGAGGCGCTGCTGCTCTCGATCATGGCGGGCATCCGCATCGCCAGCATAGAGACCGCATTCCGTCACGGGCGGATCATCCGCGTGATGCCGAACACCCCGGTGGCGGCGAAAGCCGGTATGAGCGTCTGGACGGCCACGCCCGCGGTAACAGACGAACAACGGGAACTCACGCACAACCTGCTCGGTAGCATCGGGCGGGACCTGTACGTCGAGGACGAGGCGAAGGTCGACATGGCCACCGCCCTCAGCGGGAGCGGGCCGGCCTACGTCTTCCTGTTCCTCGAGGCGATGATCGAAGGCGGGGTTGCAATCGGGCTGACGCGCGCCCAGTCGGAAGAGATGTCGCTGCAGACGGTGCTCGGTTCCGCCCTCTATGCGCGCGAGAGCGGGACGTCTCCGGCGGAGCTGCGCGCGCGCGTCACGTCTCCCGCGGGAACGACGGCCGCGGGCCTGCTCGAACTGGAACGGGGCGCGCTGCGGGCCACGGTCATCGACTGCATCCGGGCGGCCCACGAACGGGCGATCGAACTGGGCGGGCCTGCGTGAACGACACGATCGCCACGCTCTTCACCACCTTCCTCACTATCCTCATCTTCGCGATCATCGCGCGTTCGCTGTTGAGTTGGTTCCCGAACGCTCAACGCAACCAGTTCGCGCAGATGCTCTACCGGGTGACCGACCCGCTGATCGAACCGGTGCGCCGGATCATGCCTGCCATGGGAGGCTTCGATCTCAGCCCGATGGTCGTCATCTTCGTGTTGTATGTCATGATCATGGTGATCCAGCGGGCCTCCGAAGCGTGACACGGGTGGTCAACCGGGCGCTTACCGCCGATCTGATATATTGAACGAGATGGGCGAGAACGCCCGATTCGGAGTCGCGCCGTTGGATCCGTACATCGCCCAATTCACGATCACCGGGCTTCAGATTCTGACCTGGTCGATCATCGCGCGGTCGCTGTTGAGCTGGTTTCCAATCGACCAGGGGAGTCCCCTGTACCAGATGCTGTTCCGAGTCACGGAACCGCTGATCGACCCGCTGCGGCGGGTAATGCCGAACACGGGCATGATCGACCTGAGCCCGATGGCGGCGATCATCGTCCTGATCGTGATGACGCAGCTCGTGGCGGGGCTTGTCGCGCCCGCGTAACCTGGTGATACGCCCCGCGGCCAGGGACGGCTGCCACTCCTTGCCGTTTCGCGCCAGGACAAGGCGCATGTGAAACTTGTCACATGACATCTGTCGTCTCCGCCAACGGCATCACCCACCGCTATGGTGACCGCGCTGCCCTCGATGGGTTCACGATCGATGTCCCATCGGGGTCGGTCTTTGGGCTCCTCGGGCCAAACGGGAGCGGCAAAAGCACGTTTATGTCGCTCGTGGCCGCGATGGAGCACCCGCAAGCGGGAACGCTAACGGTGTTCGGCGCTCAGCCCGCGGCCGCGTTGCGTGCGCGCACCGGGACCGTCTTCCAGGAGAATGCCCAGGACCCGCTGATGAGCCCCCAGGAGACGTTGGCGCTCGCGGCGCGGCTGTTTGGGCTGCCCCGGGCGGCGGCAGATGCGCGCGCCTCGGCCTTGCTCGCGCGCTTCGGCCTGGGCGACCGCGCCGGCGACGGTATCGCCACGCTCTCGGGCGGCATGCGGCGGCGGCTGGAGATGGCGCGCGCCCTGATGCACGAACCCGCGCTCCTGTTGCTCGACGAGCCCACGACGGGCGTGGACCCCGGTGAACGGCGAGCGCTTTGGGATGCGCTCAGGGATTCGAGCGAACGCACGGTGGTGCTCGCGAGCAACGACCTCGCCGAAGCCGACAGCGTCTGCGATGTCGTCGCATTCATCGACGCCGGGAGAGTGGTAGCCAGTGGCACCCCGGGACAGCTCAAGCGCGGGCTGCGAAAGGAGTCGGTGAGACTCGACTGGACGGACGTGACGCCCACCCAGCTTGCCACGGTTGGTTCCTGGGCTGGCGTGGGAGACGTGGTCTTCCCGGGCGATTCGGTGCACCTCACCGTCGACGACGCGTCAGCGCTCGTCCCTCGGCTCTTTGAACTGGCGCCGGGCGCCATCCGCGGCGTGACGATCCATGCAGCGACGCTGGAAGACGCGTACTTCCGCCATGTGCGGGCGCGGGACAACCTGCACCAGGAAGTGACGGCGTGAGGGCGGCAACGGCCACCCTGGCGCTATTTCAGCGCGACGTGCGGGCAGTCGCCCGTTCGCGGTCGCAGCTCTACTCAACCATGTTCACGCCACTGTTACTGCTGGTGTTCCTTGGGACGGGCGTCTCCGAAGGGCTGGAGCCCGGAGCGTTGAGCGCGGGGAACTTCACGGCATACCTCGTGCCAGGCGCAGTCGTGATGACGGCGGTCTTCTCCTCGACGTTCGCGAGTGCGTCTTACTACCGCGACCGCGACAGCGGAATCTTGCGGCTGTTCCTGTCGTCCCCGCATTCGCCACGGGTGATTCTGCTTGGGAAGTCGTTGGCGGGCGTGGCGATCGGGTCGCTCCAGGCAGTGGTCGTGCTGCTGGTTGCGGCGCCGTTCGTGGAATTCGAGTGGCAGCATGGCGTCATGCGCGGAGTCCTGACGGCGGCCGTGACGATCGTGCTCGTGAACGTCATGCTCGGAGGCTTCGCGCAGGCGCTGGCCTCTCGTATCCAAACGATGCAGGGCTTCCACCTGCTGATGAACCTCGCCCTCTTCCCCCTGCTGTTCTTCTCCGGCGCGTTCTTCCCGGTGGACGGCCTGCCTCCGTGGCTGGAAGTGTTGGCGCGGATCAACCCGCTCTCGTATGCAGTCGATGCCCTGCTGCTCGCCGCCTACGCCGACGGCAGGGAGGGGTACTTCGGACTGGCCACCGACTTCGTGGTGTTGGCGGTGCTCGCGGTGGCTGCCTACGTGTTGGGCCTCGCGCGCGTGCCGCGACTGACATGGAGCGGACGCTGACAGGGCCACGAAAAAAGCGCCCCGCTTCCGAGACGCCTGGTTCATGATTTCCGAAACGTCGCTAGGCCAGGGCGGCCCGGGCCTGGCTCGCAACCGTCGCAAAGGCATCGGGCCGCGTCACCGCGAGGTCCGCCAGGGCCTTACGGTCGAGGTCGATGTTCGCGAGCTTGAGGCCATGGATGAGCTGGCTATAGGTTGTGCCATTGATTCGCGCGGCGGCGTTGATGCGGATGATCCAAAGCTCACGCATGTCGCCCTTGAGGTCGCGCCGGTCGATGTAGTTATAGCGTAGCGCGTGGAGCATCGACTCGTTCGCGCGGCGAATGAGGCGGTGGCGCTGTCCACGGTGGCCCTTTGTGCGGGCGAGAATCTTCTTGTGGCGGCGATGGGCGGTGACGCCACGCTTCACTCGGCTCATGTTTTTGCTCCTGGATGACGGCTAGTCTTGGCCGGCAAGCATGCGGCGCACACGCGGCGCCATGCTTGGCGAGACCTCGACGGTGCGACCGAACTTCACGGTCACGGGCTTGCGCTTCTTGCGCCGGAAGTTATTCCGGCTGCCGTACATACGCACTATCTTGCCCCCGCCCGTTACGCGGAAGCGCGACGCGGCCCCTTTGTGCGTCTTCAGCTTCGGCACTTGGTTACTCCTTGCTCACGGCTACCGCGCTTTCGACGGCCGCCTCCTCGACTTCATCGTCGTCATCATCGTCGACTTCGCCGTTATCGTCGCCCTCGTCCGAATCGACGGTCTCATCTTCGCCGTGGGCTTCGTCGTTCTCGTCCTCGTCGTCCTGGTCGATCACGGGAGCGGCGGCAACGGCCGCGAGGATTGCCTCATCCTCTTCTTCCTCTATCGGGACGGCCGTGCCCGCGGCGGCGGCGGCGAGAACGTCGGCCCGAGCCTTGGCGGCCACTTTCTTCTTGTCCAGCGTCAGGATGATGGTCATATGGCGGCCCTCGAGCATCGCATCCTTCTCGACCGAAGAGATGTCGCTGAGGCGATCCACAACCCGATCCAACAGCCTCTTGCCGATCTGAGGGTGCGTGATCTCCCGGCCCCGGAACATGACCGTGACCTTGACCTTATCGCCGCCCTTGAGCAGCTTGGCGGCCGTGCGCGTCTTGAAGTCGATATCGTGTTCGTCGATCTTCGGCTTCATGCGCACTTCGCGGAGCTGGGTCTTGACCTGGTGCTTCTTGGCTTCGCGGTCCTTCTTGGACTGCTCGTATTTGTAGCGGCCGAAGTCCATGAGGCGCGCAACTGGAGGACTCGCCTGAGCTGCAACCTCGACAAGGTCGACATCGCGCTGGCGGGCCATGTTGATCGCTTCCGCGGTTTTGACTATGCCGACCTGGCGGCCCTCTTCGTCGATCAGGCGCACTTCAGGCACGCGAATTCGTTCGTTGATGCGCGGGTCGGGCGCCACGGGCTTTGGTGGTAACTTAGTTCGTTTCCTCAAATAGCTCCCCGGGAATATCGAAAGGAGAGTGGATCATAGCATCGCGAGCGGCGGTCTGTATATCCAGTTGCCCGTGCCGCACGTACCATTTCGTCCATGGTAGAGGTTCGGAAGGCCGTGGTGCTCGCGGCCGGTCTCGGCACGAGGATGCTCCCGGCGACCAAGGCGATCCCGAAAGAGATGCTCCCGATCGTCGACAAGCCTCTGATCCAATATGCCGTCGAGGAAGCGGTAGCGGCGGGAATCGAGCATGTGATCTTCGTGATCGCCCCCGGCAAGGAGGCGATTACAGAGCACTTCCGCGCGGGCACGCGGACCGAACTCGCGGTCGCGCGAGGTGGCGACAGCGCCCTCTTGCAGGCGGTTCGCCGCCCGGCGGAGCTGGCGCGATTCGATTTCGTCCTGCAGGAAGAACCCCGGGGGATCGCGCATGCGGTGGCCTGCGCGCGAAGCTACGTCGAAGGCGAACCTTTTGCCCTGATGTTTCCCGACGACCTCATCCTCTCAACTGAACCGTGCCTCGGCCAGATGATGCGTGCATACCGTCGGGGAAGCGTAATCGCGGTGCACGACGTGGAGCGGGAGGAGATCCCGCAGTACGGCATCGTGGATCCGTCGGAGGACGGCAATCCCGCGAGGTTGCGCGGGATCGTGGAAAAACCCTCCGCGGAGGACGCGCCGTCGCGGCTGGGAGTAGTCGGACGCTATATCCTCGGACCAACTATTTTCGAACACATCGACCGGATAGTGCCTGGCAAGAACGGTGAACTTCAGATCACGGACGCGTTCGCGCGGCAGATCGCCTGCGGAGAAGAGGTTTACGCCTTCCGGTACGAAGGAGTGCGTTACGACACGGGGCGGCCGCTCGGATACCTGGTTGCAAGCGTGGCGGCGGCGTTGGAGCGAGACGGTCTTGGGGACGCCTTGAGAGCGCGGCTCGCGACGCTTGGCGCGACGAGGGTGGGCTAAGATGCGTGTACTTGTGATCGGCTTCCCGCTGCCCAACAAGGACATCGATAACTACACGGCCCTGACGGCGCCAAGCTACTTCGATTACGACGGCCTGTTTGTTGATCCCGCGAGCATCACTGCGTCGGTGCAATCGCTGCTCGCGGGGGAGCGTGAGTTCGACGCCTTCGACGGGCGACCGGTGCTGAATGCGCCAACGACCGCGTCGGGCGTCTCGGCCGCGGATCAGCTCCGCCGCCGCTTGGATGAGACCCGGCGCGTGCTGGAGACGGGCGGAACAGTGATCGTGCTCGCGCGGCCGAATGCGGTGCAGGGCGGCGTGACGGGCTTCGAGGGATGCGACCGGTACGCGTGGCTGCCGGCCCCGGCAGGCATGTCCTGGGGACCACCCCACTTGGTCGCAGCCGAGGGGAAGACCATTCGCATCGCCGACGAGAGCCACCCAGCGGCTGGCCTCTTGAGGAAGTTCCGGGCGCAGTCGTCTTACCGGGCGGTGTTCGATGACCGGCACGCGCCCGTGCGGCAGGGGCGGGTGATCGCGACGGGAGGGGGCGGGCTGCCAATCGCGATGGAGTTCGACGTGTTGAACGGACGCGTGCTATTCCTGCCGATCTTGCCGGAGGACACAGGCCCCGTGCGGGGCGAGGCGGCCGAAGCGATTGTGGACCTGTTCCTCGAACTGTCGTCTCGGTATCTCGAAGATGAGGCGCCCTACTGGGCGCGATCGCAGCCCGTGCCGGGGCTGGAGCAGGCGGAAGCCGAGGTCGAAGCCACGGAGGTGGCTCTCAAGGAGGCCGAGGCGAAGGTCGAAACGGCCCGCGAACACCAGGATTCGCTTGCCGGGCACCGCGCCCTGTTGTGGGCCGACGGTCGCCGCTTCCAGTCTGCCATCGAGACGGCGCTGCGGAACCTGGGGTTCGCCGTGGTCTCCGAGGACGGACTGTTTCGCATTGAGGACGAGGGACGGACGGTGCTCGTCGAATGTGAGAGCGCGCGGGATGAGGTGGTGGAGTGGCCCTACGTGCGGCTGCAACGCCGCCTGGAGACGGCCCTGCTTCAGCGCAATGAGAAGCCCGGCGGGCTCGTGATCGTCAACGGTCACCGCCTGAAGGACCCCACGGATCGGCCCACGGAGTTCACGGACGCGCTGCGCGCCGCCTGCGAGAACTACCGCTACGGGCTGATGACAGCGCAGACGTTGTTCGTGCTCGTGCAGCGCGCCCTCGGCGGCGCCGATGATTCTTGGTTGGCGGGAGCGCGACGACGCATGCTTTCGCGAACGGGCGAGATCGCGCGGGGGCTTGTACTGGGCGAGGTGACGGAGGAATCAGACGCGGGATCGATCTTTTAGTCCCGCATCCACGGCGCTCACGGAAGATATGAAGAAACGAAGACCTGCCGGGCGCCGTGAACGGAGTTCAGGGCAGGGGCGCCTGTTAGCCGCGGTCGGATTGTTCGACTTCGTCGTGGAGAAGGCAGTCGCCGAGTGAGGCAGCGGTGGTTTGGGTGGCGTCTATCCAGCCGAGGGCGGGCGACGAGATGCGGTACCAGGCTTCTCCTCGCTTACCCGACACGCCGTACTCGCCGGGCATGGTGAGCCGAAGTTGTTCAGCGGTCAGGGGCGCGAGGTTCGGGGGCGTGGCTAACACCGCGGAAGCGACTGACGGCTCTGTACGGATGACGGCCTCGGCGGTTCCACCACAGGCAAGCAACTGGCCGGGAAGCATCTCCAGCACATACGACTGCTGTTGCGAGCCGCGCCAATAGGCCCAGCGGCCATTGGCCGTGCGCCCCATAAGGAAGATGGAAGCGCCGCCGTCGGGATCTCCGAGCGTGAAGCGGGCCACGCCTCGCGCAAGCTGTGCGGGGGCGGTCTTGAGTTCGATGCAGGGCTTGCGCTCGGGGTTCCCCTCGAGGCAGGCCCGGAGGGTGAGCGGGGAGATGTATCGAGCGCCGCCGAGCGCCGCCACGGCCGCGTCGACGACGGCCGTGCGTTCGGTCTCGGGGTTGGGCGTGGGGGACGGCAAGGGCGAAGGCTGAGGTATCGGGGCGCGCGCGGCTGAGGTGGGAGAGGCGGTGGGGAGGTCCGGCACGGTCGCGTCGTCCGCCTTGTCGCCGCAAGCGGCGAGGGCGACGGAAGCGAAGACAATGGCGAGCAGATCGGAGAGGTGGTGGTGCTGCGAGCGGCGCCGCCTCACTCCCCGCGTAGGGATTCTGACTCTCCACCGCGGTGGAGAGGGGCAGGCGCTACTCCGCGGACCGCTCAATGTCATCTGATGACAAATTCGCTGGCGACCCAGCCGTCGTGGCCGCCGGGTGTGCGCACGTTCAGCCAGTTGTAGCCGTCGCCCGCGACGACCACGTCACTGAGGATCGTCAGGCTGGCGCCGGCGGCCATGCAGTCGCGGATGACGCCCTGGACAGTAGCGGCATCGCGCAAGCGGAGGCAGCCGGGGCTGTTGTCCACAACGCCGATGGCGAGCGCCGAAACGGGCTCGGGCGCGGTGGCTTCCGCCGCCGGTGCAGTGGCAAGCGCGGGCGGCTCGGACGCGGACACGGGTGGGCTGGCGGTCGCTGTCCGGCTGAGATATTTCGCGGCCACCCATCCGTGGCCCTGTGGCGAATCAACCTCCAACCAGACGAAGCCGTCGGCGGCGACGGCCGGGCCTGCCGCAATGACGGAGGCGCCGGAGGGGATGCAGCGGATGCGCCTGGCGCCGAGCGCGGGCGCGTCGCGGAGGTTCAGGCAGTCGCCGCCGGCGGCGACTGCTGCCGTGTCACCAGCGGCCCAGTCAGTGGCGGTGGAAGCGGCGGGGATGGCGTCCCCCGCGCGGCCGCTGCCAGTGGGGATGCGATAGATGTGCACCTGCAGGCCGTAGCGGGCGGCGGCGGCGTAGGGGTCGTATCCGGGGCGAAGCGCGACCATCTCGTCCCAGTTCTGATTCGAATCGATGGCGTTGAATTCGCCGCCGCCAAGGTTCTCAATCACGATGGCGGTATGAAGGCCAGAATACGACGCCCACGGCGAAGTGTTCGCGTCGGAGGCGATCTGGATGATGTCGCCGGCGACCGCGTCTTCCGCCGAAACCTCGACGGCGCCCGCTTCGACGAAGCCCTGGCGGTAGTCGAAGCCAACCTGTCGCCCGGTGGCCTCGGCGACGATTTCGCGCATGAAGGTCCAACACTGGCCGCCATGTGTGCCAAGCTGACGCATGGCGGCGTCGACGATCGGACTCGATGATTGCGCTTCGGCATGGTTGGGGCGAGCGCTGCCAAGGAGTAACAGCGCGGCCATCGCCGCCATCACCAGTGCGAGTCGTGGGACGCGCGATTGTCCGGTCGTCGTCAGCATCAACCCCTCCACGCTCGCTCCGGAGCATCGCCATGGTGTCGTGCGGCGAGTGTGCGTTCATTGCAAGAACATCAACGGAGTGCAAACTCTCTGTAAACTCGTGAATCGCGTTCGCCTCCGCGAAACGGCCGGTCGCCGCTCAAGGGTTTAGAACCTCTGTAGTGGAGGTCGGCGGTGGCGGATAGCTGCCGATGACCTAGGATGCCCAAGATGGCCGCCACACCGTTTCCCATAGCGATCGACGGGCCTGCCGCGTCTGGGAAGTCGACGCTCGGGCGGACGTTGGCGGAGCTGCTGGGGTACGTGTTTCTCGACACGGGACTGATGTACCGGGCGTACACGTTGGCGGCACTGCGGGCGAAGATCCCCGCCAGCGACGCGCGCGCCAACGAGGGCCTGGCGAACTCGCTCGACCTTCGCGTCCGTGCGTCACTCGACACGCACGTTTTCATCGGGACCGACGACGTGACGCCGCGACTGCGCGACCCCGAAGTTGAAGCGAACGTGAGCGCGTACAGCGCAATCGCCGGCGTGCGCGAGGTGATGGTGGCGAAACAGCGGGAGATCGCGGAATCGGGGCCGGCCATCCTCGCGGGGCGGGACATCGGCACGGTCGTACTGCCCGGCGCGCCGTTGAAGTTCTACCTCGAAGCGTCGGATGAGGCGCGCGCGACGCGGCGTAGCGCGCAGGCGGGCGATTGGGGCCAGGCGCAGCATGTGCACGAGGCGAAGCGCGATATCGTTGGCCGCGACGTGATCGACAGCGGGCGCACGACGAGCCCGCTGCGGCCCGCCGACGACGCCATCATCATCGACACGACCGACATGACGATGGCCGAGGTGATCGAGTTCGCGATGGAGACGGTGCGATGCGCAAGCGCCTGATGGCCCGGGTCGTGCCGGTGTTTTACTGGGGCGCGACGTACGCGATCCGGGCCGTGCTCACGGTCGTCGGGCGCTGGAAGGCGCGGGGGCGGGACCGCATCCCCGTGGAAGGCGCCCTGATCGTCGTCTCGAACCACCTGAGTAACGCTGACCCGCCGATTCTTGGAGCGGGCATCGCGAGACGGCGCATCCGCTTCATGGCGAAGATCGAACTCTACAAGTACCCGTTCGGTGTCGTCCCGCGGCTCTATGGGGCCTTTCCCGTGAAGCGCTTCGACGCCGACCTGGGCGCGCTCCTGAATGCGGAACGGATGTTGAAGCGAGGCGAGGTGATTGGCATGTTCCCGGAGGGCACGCGCAGCCGTACCGGCAAGATCGGCAAGCCACACCCGGGCACGGCGGTCATCGCCCTGCGGTCCGGCGCGACGGTACTCCCCTGCGCGATCGCGGGTACGGAGCAACTCGGCAACCCCCTGAACCTGCTGCGCAAACCAAAGATCAGCGTCACCGTCGGCGAACCGATCCACATCGCGCAGGTGAAGCG